>JAGREJ010000289.1:0-150 GCA_020446595.1 Novosphingobium sp.
GAAGGTCAAGAAGGCCAAGACCGATCCCGAGCCTTTGCCGAGCGAAGCCAAGGGTCTGGAAGGCAGGCCCGAGGCAGCAAACCTTGTCGGCATCTATGCGGCGATGGCAGGCCAGTCGGTCGAGCAGGTGCTGGGCGATTTCGGCGGCGA
>JAGREJ010000289.1:316-4643 GCA_020446595.1 Novosphingobium sp.
TACAAGGCGCTGGGGCTGGTAAGAGGATGAACGGTCAGTTGAGCTGACGAAGGCACTTGCACTGACGCAAAACAAGGAGTTCAACCCCCATTAAGCACGTTTCGTCCATAGCTGGTGCAGGTTGACGGACATCGACAGGGCGCAGCAATGTCCCGCGGCGATGTCGTCGAGAGGAGACAAGTCCCCATGAACACTCTTGCCGATAACCGGCTTGCGAAGCTGAAGGTGGCCGTCGCGGGCCTGCTGCTGCTCGGCCTCGCCGCGTGCACGCAGGGCCTCACCGCCAATGTCTCGCGCTTCCAGTCGCAGCTTCCCCCGCCCGCCGGACAGACCTTCGCGGTCGTCGCCGACGACCCGCAAATGGCCGGTGGCATCGAATTTGGCCAGTATGCCGCGCTCGTCGAGGCGCAGATGCGCGAGCAGGGCTACACGCCCGTCGCCGATCCCGAGCAGGCAACCATGCTGGTGCGCTTCGACTATGGCGTCGATAAGGGCCGCGACCGCGTGCGTTCGACCGGGTTCTCGCATTCGCCCTACTGGTCGCCGTGGTATGGCTATGGCCGCCATGGCTACTGGGGCCCCTATCGCGGTGGCCTGTGGTCTTATGGCTGGTACGATCCCTGGTTCGGCGGCAACGACATCGATGTCACCACCGTCTACACCAGCGGCGTGGACATGAAGATCGACCGCCGCGTCGATGGCGTGCGGCTGTTCGAAGGCAAGGCCGAAGCGGTCTCGCGCTCGAACAAGCTGCAATACCTCGTGCCCAATCTGGTCGAGGCGATGTTCACGAACTTCCCCGGCAATTCGGGCGAGACCGTACGCATCACCGTCGCGCCGGAGGACAAGCGCGGCAACTGACGCACGAATAACCTGACCATTTTTTTGAAGGGCGGATTCGCATCGAGCGGGTCCGCCCTTTTGCTTGCGCGGCCCACACTGAGTGCAGACAAGGAAGGCGGAGTTCCATGATCCCGCCTTCCCGCCCGCTTTCAAGAGTGGCTACCTGTTGTCGAGTTGCGCACGCACGGCACGCAAACCCTCACGCGTGATGCGATAGGGCTTGCCGCCACGACTGATAATCAGCCGCTTGCGCCGCAGCTTCTGGAACACGGGCATGGTGCAATCCGCCAGCCGGAAACCGTCGCGATTGAAGCAATCGACCTCGATAACCTTGCCGGTGGCATCCTTGATGTGGCGAATCTGCCCACCTTGCGCGAGTGCATGCAGCACCCGCTGTTCGTACTTTGAAATGTTCACTGGAGTTCTCAACTGCCTGGATGTGATCCAAGCGCGCACCGGGCTGCCCCGCATGGAGCCTTGCCCGGACATCGCGCAGCCGAACTCACCGCAGAAAACGCGGCAAGTATCGCTTAGCTGAGAACAATCTCTTTCATGAAACCTGCTGGTCGTGTGAACGCGGCTCGCATTACGCCCGTCGCCGCAACAGCGTCAAGTCAGCAAGAAATGCCGCCGACGATCGGCGGACAGACTCTTTTGAACGCCTCTAGAGCTTAGCGTGGCCGCCGGTCGAGCCGAAGCCGCCATCGCCGCGGGCCGTCTCGTCCAGCTCATCGACCGGCAGCCATGTCGCTTGCGTGACCGGAGCGAGCACGAGCTGGGCCACCCGGTCGCCGCGCCTGATCTCGAACGCGCTGTCGCCGTGATTTATCATGATGACCTTGAGTTCGCCGCGATAGTCCGAATCGATCGTGCCCGGCGTATTGGGAACGGTGACGCCATGCTTGAGCGCGAGGCCCGAACGCGGACGCACCTGAATCTCGTAGCCATGCGGAATCGCCACGGCGAGGCCGGTCGCGACAGCGTGACGCGCACCGGGCGCGAGAGTCACGTCTTCGGCAGCAAGCACGTCCATGCCCGCCGCGCCATCGGTGGCATAGGCCGGCAGCTCCAGCCCCTCGAAATGGGGCAGACGCTTGACCGGAACGGGGACGGACGGACTATGCATTGAGCGGCGTTCCGGTGAGAGCTTCGGCCATACGTTCGACCAGAGCCATGGCGACCTCGTGCTTGGGCATTTCGGGCAAGTCCTCCACGTCAAGCGCGGTGATGATGTGCACGGTGTTCATCTCGCCGCCCATGACCTCGCCCGATACGTCGTTGGCCACGATCCAGTCCGCACCCTTGCGCTTGCGCTTGTCCTTGGCATGCTTGATGACATCGTTGGTTTCGGCGGCAAAACCAACGAGCAGTTTCGGCCGCTCGCGCATGCCGGCAACGGTGGCGAGAATGTCGGGGTTCTCGGTGAGGCGCAGCGCGGGCGGAGCCGAGCCGCGCTTCTTGATCTTGTCGCCCGCCACCTTGTCGACCCTCCAGTCGGCGACGGCGGCGACCATCACCGCGACATCGGCGGGAAGTGCTTCCTTCACGGCTTCGGCCATCTCCATCGCGGTTTCGACGTCGACCCGTTCGACACCGGCAGGCGTATCCAGGTTGACCGGTCCCGATACCAGCGTGACCTTTGCGCCCAGCGCGGCAGCGGCGGCGGCAATGGCATAGCCCTGCCGCCCCGAGGAACGATTGGCGATATAGCGCACCGGATCGATCGGCTCACGCGTTGGCCCGGCAGTAACCAGCACATGCCTGCCCGCCAGCGGCTGGTGATCGGGATCGACTACGAACATCGGCGGCGCTTCGGCTTGCGGCGCGCCAACGGAGGGAAACTGGCCGGGAACGTCATTCTCGAACGGTTGCGGGGCGTAGTCGTCCTCGCCTCTCACAAGATGGTTGATCGCCTCGGGATCGGTGGGTGGAGCGGCGCGCGCGCTGCCCTTCTTCGACAGAACCAGACCGCCGCTCGGCATCGGCGTGTCGACAATCGGCGCCTCTGCAGCTGGTGCGGACAAGCCGACAGCTTCCTTGGCCTTCTGGATACCGCGCGCAATGAGCGAGGCGGACAGACCACCGGGACCGCTGCCTTCTGGCTCGCCCGCGGGTCCGTCCTCGGGGCCGAACACGTCGCCCTCGCCTTCAGCTTCTGGCGCGACGCCGCCGGGATGGTATTCGATCACCGCCGGTGGCGGCATCAGCAGATCGACCTCGCCCGGATCGATGTCGAGCGCCCAGGCGATCCGCTGCCACACGGCAACCGGCTCGGGCAGGCGGCCAGGGCCATATTCGCCGCAGGCCATCGCGCCCTCGTCGGGATCCATCACGTCGACGCCCGCCGCGCGCAGCGTCTCGACATTGCGCTGTGTGGCTTCGTGTTCCCACATCCGCACGTTCATCGCCGGGACCGCCATGACCGGCTTGTCGGTGGCGAGCAGCACGGTCGTAGCGAGATCGTCGGCAATGCCCGCCGCCATCTTGGCGAGCAGGTTCGCCGTCGCCGGACAGACCACGATCAGGTCGGCTTCGCGGCTGAGCTGGATATGGCCCATCTCGACCTCGTCCTTGAGATCGAACAGCGAGGTGTAGACCGGATTTTCGGAAAGCGCGGCCAAGGCCATCGGCGTCACGAATTTCGATCCGCCTTCGGTCAGCACGCAGGTCACTTCGCCACCGCTCTTGCGGATCACGCGAATGAGTTCGCAAGCCTTGTAGGCGGCAATTCCACCGCCCACGACCAGAAGTACGTGCGGGCCTTCCATAGATGTGCGGTTTTGCAACACGGCGCCCTCAGGCGCAATGTCTTTGCGGGAGCGGCCCTTCTCGGGTCGCGAGTTCGATCAGCTTGCTCAGGCCCGGCGCGGCGAAAGCGAGACCCACGAGCATGGCCGGTGCAACCATCATGCCCCAGTAGTAATTGTCGGGCCGCCCGGCGATCATGAACAGCAGGCCGTAGCCGCCATAGAGCAGGAAGCCGAAAGTCCCTGCGGGCGTGCGCCATGCCGCCCAGCCCAGCATCGCCAGCATGACCACCGGACCGACCGCGGGATCGGGCAGGAAGCGCAGGTTGCTCGACAGGCCGACAAAGGACATCCAGCCCGACAGCCCGCGCAATTGCATCCAGCCCTGACCGTATGGGTCGCTGGGCAGGACATGCTGCGCGACGATATGAAGGTGAAGGCCGAGCAGGACGAGGAAGACTGCGGCCAGCGCACTCCAGGCCGCGCCCTCTTTCCAGTCGCGCCGCCAGAACGCCAAGGCTCCCATCAGGAGGACGAAGGGCAGCGCGTGCTCGCGGATCGCCAGCGCCAGCGCGGCCACCGCCAGCGACCAGCCCCATTTGCCCGGCCGGTGCAGGCCGAAAGCGAGCGCGAGCAACATGCCCGCCCAAAGCTCGTGAAGGACGAAGAAATAGCGTGTGAGGCCGAGAGACGCGCCCACGAACAGCAGCGAGAAGCCAAGCAGGCGCTTGCGCGCG
>JAGREJ010000035.1:0-836 GCA_020446595.1 Novosphingobium sp.
AGCAGCACGGCATCGACCTGCGTTGCGCGCAATTCGGCGGCCGTCGCTCGCGCGTCGGCGCTGCCGAGTGTGTAGATACCGCGCGTGTCTGCCATGCCAGTGCTGATCTGGCGGATTTCCGCCACATCGAAGCCCTCTGCCTGCCAGAACGCATGGGCGGCTTCGGAAAGCGCGTCCGGATAGGGTGACGCGAGCGCGATGCGCCGCGCGCCGAGAGTCTTGAGCTTCCAGCTTATCGCTTCGGTCGCCGTGACCACGGGGTAGCCGAAGCGGTGCTGCAAATCTCCGACCAGCGCGGCATGCGCGTCCGGGCTGACGAGATAGGACGAACCGGTGCAGCCGAAGCCGAATACCGCCGGTTTCAAGGTATCATAACGTGCAAGGGTCTGCGGCAGGTCGAGAAGATATTCGCGCAGGCGGTCCAGCGCGTCGGGTGCCGGGCTGGTCAGGCGCACCGTCTGCAACAGGGCATTGGGCGGAAGGAGAATCCGCGTCTCGGCCTCGACCGTCGGATTGGCCTGCGGCGTGCCGATGCCGATGATGCCGGCACGTCCATAGTCGTAGTGGCCACCGCTCATGAGATCGTGCTCGCTTTCTCCAGACCGGTTATCATCGACGTGCGCAGCAGATGTTCGCGCATCCTTTTGGCATCTTGCGTGATGGCCTGCAGGTCCGCCAGCATCTCCTTGCGCCGGGCCGGGTCGCGTTCCTGCATCCGGGCGCGGTTCTTGTCCGCCTGGGTCAGAATCTCCTGCAAGGCGATCGGGCGACGGCGACGGGTATACCGGTCCAGGACATCGAGCGAGGCCCCGTCCCGGATCTCCACGAGCGCGGCG
>JAGREJ010000035.1:876-13144 GCA_020446595.1 Novosphingobium sp.
GAGGGCGAATTGAGGTGCGCCGCATCGCCTGCCAGCACGATCCGGCCCTTCCGGTAATCGTCGACGATCCGCATGTGGATGCGATAGGGCCGGATTTCATCGACCACGTGGGGCCTGTCGCTGGGCGCGATTTCCTGAAGCTTGCGGGCGATGCTTTCCGGCTGGGTCGCTTGCTCGATGCTCTCGTCGCCATCGGGATAGAGACTGCAACGCCACAGGTCCGGCAGTCGCAGCAGGCTGAAGGTGCCGCCGTCCTTCCAGACGTAGTTCACATTCGACAGGCCCGGCAGATGGTCCTCGAATGGAAAGCGCGTTGTCGCAAGGATTGTCGTTTCGGGGTAGGTTTTGCCCTCGAAGACCGAGGTCACCATGTTGCGGATGACGCTGCGCGATCCGTCGGCTCCGATCAGGAAGCTGCCTTCGAACACATGGCTCTCTCGGTCGGCACCTTGCGCCGTCACGCGCACGCCGTCCTCGTCCTGATCGACCGAAGTGACCGCCATGCCCATGTGCACTTCGCCGCCGCGTTCCAGAAGGTGGCGCATCAGGATGCGGCACAGCGTCGATTGACCGCATTGCAGGCGATAGGGGTGGTCTGTTTGCCCGGCGATGGACGTGAGGTCGAAGACGGCCCGCTCTCCGCTCGGGTGCATGCGAATCTGCCAAGTGGGGCTGATCATTCCCACGGCAATCAGCGGGTCTGAGGCACCAATCCGGTCCAACATGTCCAGAGTCGGTGGGTGGAACGTGGACGCACGCAGATCGTCAGGCAATTCGGTTTCCGACTCAAGGACCACAAACGGAATTTCATGCTCTTGCAGGAGGCGGGCGGCAGTAAGGCCGACAGGGCCTGCGCCCCCGATAATCACTGGTTTTCGGCTGTCTGGCACAGAGCCCCCTTGTCTTCCCATTTGTATTAGATATAAGACTATTCAAGCGACGTAAATCCTTCTGGCGGCCTTTTCGTCAAGCGAAATTTCCGGCAGGATCGGTTGCACCGGCTCTTTGCTCGAGGAGTATGTCCATGGCTTCGATTGTAGCGTCAGATCAGGCCGAGAGACCTATCCCGGATATTGAGGGTCTTGCGCATCCGACCGTGGAGGAGCGGGGGCGGCAACGCTTCTGTAGCGCGTTGAGGCGTTATGCCATCCAGGACATGGCTGAAGCCATCCAGAAGGATTTCGAGGAGCGGGTGAAGCCTGCGAGGGAAGCGAAAGGCGTCAACTTCGCGAGCGCAAGGGCGATCGAGGATGCAATGGCCGATCAGCCGAGCTACCAGCTCTACAGCAGCTTGCGATACAACGCGCAGGAGATGTGCTTCCTTTCGGTTCAGGACGAGATTGAGCGGGCACTGCAGGACATGATCGAACTCGCGCGCGATGCGGCAGAGCGCAATCCGGTCGGCGGCTCGTTGAGACTGGACCCGGACCTCGTGATTCCGCGCTACCTTTCATCGCTCGACGTGCATCTGACGCCCGGCTGCTTTCACAACGAATGGGTGAAAGACGATGTCGCGCAGGGCGCGGTTGTCAGTCTTGGCGCGCGGGTCTTTTCCGCGAGCATGAGCCATCGGAGCTGGGGCGGCGTGGCGCGCGTGATAAGCCGCTGGATCAAGCATGAGCGACCGGATTTCCGCCCGCTGCGCATGCTCGATATCGGAACGTCGTCGGGCAAGAACCTGATCCCCTATGTCGAGAACTTTCCCGGTGTCGAAGCGCACGGCGTCGATCTGGGCGCGCCGCTGCTTCGCTGGGGCCATGCCATTGCCGAACATCAGGGCGTGCCGATCCACTACAGCCAGCAGAATGCCGAGAATCTGGATTTTCCGGACGGGCACTTCGACTTGATCGTGTCGAGCTTCTTCTTTCACGAAATTCCGGTGAAGGCGACGCGCAACGTGCTGAAGGAGTGTCGGCGCCTGCTCCGCCCCGGCGGCCTGATGGTCCATCAGGAACTTCCCGCGACCTGCCTCGTCGATCCGTGGGAAGACTTCTTCTGGAACTGGGACACCGAGCACAACAACGAGCCGTTCTATACCTCCTTCCGCGCGCAGGATCCGATCGAGCTGATGGCCGAGGCCGGTTTCGAGGCGGACCGCAGTTTCGCCCATATCCTGCCCGACATCGGCGCCTACCCCGACCGGGCCGCAGCTTTCGCCTGGGACGAACCGGGACGACCGCGCCATGGCAAGGGCGGCTGGTACGTATTCGGCAGCAGCCTTGCGCAATAGGCTCAGGCCCTTGCACCCAACAATTGATGCCGTGACCGGAACGACGGGGGACCTGCGTGAAGATTGATTACAACAGTGAGGGCTATCGCTGGTACGTCGTCGTCCTGCTGCTGTTGGTCTTCATCCTGTCCTATTTCGACAGGTTCATCCTTTCGCTGGTGGTCGATCCCATCAAGCAAAGCATGGGGCTGAGCGATTTCCAGCTCGGCCTGCTGCTCGGTCCGGCCTTCTCGCTGTTCCACGTGCTCGTCAGCATCCCGCTCGGCTTTCTGGCGGACAAGTCCAGCCGCAAGTGGCTGTTGATCGCGGGGCTCGTCATCTGGTGCACGATGACGACCATGAGCGGCTTCGCCATGAGCTTCCTGCCCCTGCTGATCTTCCGCATGGGGCTGGGGCTTGGCGAGGCTGTGGTCAGCCCCTGTTCCGTTTCGATCATCAGCGACTATTTCAAGCGTGACAACCGCGCCCGCGCGATCAGCCTTTACATGGCCGGCCCCTATCTCGGCGCGGGTCTCGCCTTCCTGGCAGGCGGCGTGCTCGTTTCGGCGCTGCAGGATGTCGGCCACATTGAGATTCTGGGGCGGAGCTTCGCGCCCTGGCAGACGACGTTCCTGCTCGTCGGCCTGCCCGGTGTCCTGTTCTTCTTCCTCATGCTGACGATCAAGGAGCCCGAGCGCACCGACAAGGTGAGCGCGACGGTGAGTGACGGTGACCGGATGAGCGCCGTTGGCTACATGCTCAAGCGGTGGAAGGGCTTCGGCGTGCTCATCGTCGGCTCGACGTGCAATTTCGCCATGAGCACGCTCACCTTCTGGAACGTCCCCCTGTTCCAGCGTGTGTGGGGCTGGGACGTGCTGACGATCGGGACGGTTACCGGCATTTTCTATTTCACCGCAGGCCCTCTGGGAACTGCGCTCGCCTTCTGGACGGCCAAACGTTTCGGCAAGGGCAACGATCTGGGCGGCATGTTCACCCTGATCGTCGGTCTGGCGATCACGGTTCCGGCCAGTGCGCTCTATCCCGTCATGCCGATCCCGGAAATGGCCGTGGCTGTGATGTTCATCGCGTTCATCGGCAAGTCAGCGGCTACGGCGGGTGGTCCTGCGGCCCTTCAGATGATCGTGCCGGGTGAAATCCGCACGCGTTCGGTCGCCATATTCAACACGATCATCACGCTTGTCGGTCCGCTGCTTGGTCCGCCGATTATTGGTGCGGCGACCGACTGGACGGGCGATCCGGCCTCGATCGGCTATGTCCTTTGCGGCTTCGTGCTGTCGATCGGCATCCCTACCTTCATCGTCCTTGCATTGGGTTTCAGGCATTATCGCCAGTTGACCGAGGATATGGCCAAGATCGTCTCCGAAAAATCCGGCGAGCAGGGCGCGCCGGTCGAGGGGGCGCCCGCTACGGCCTAAACCCTCGGCTTCGGCGCTACTTCCCCGGAACCGGAGCCTTGCCTTCCCGGACCTCCCTGACGAACGCTGCCGCCATCCCGGACCAGCGCGCCGGATCGATCATCAGCCCGTGTGACCGCCCGTTCGAAAACAGGTGATAGCCGAACCACGGGCGTAGCGCGCGGGCGCGTCCGTCGTTCTCGTGGAGCGAGTCGCCTTCGTCCGACAGGATCAGGACGGGCGCGCGGACCGCGAGCAGGTCGGACTTGAGGTCGTAGTTGAATACCGCGTCGTGGGCGACATCGGCTGCGCCCGCGAGATACCAGACGATTGTCGACCAATTGGTCGTAATCAGCGTGCGCGGCTCGGCCCCAGCATAGTCGCGAATGCTCCTGAAATAGGTCGAGAGGTGAGAGCCGTCCTCCGCCAGTTCTCTCGGATGTTCGGGCTGTGCGAGCCGCTTGGCGCGTTCCTCGTCCGAATAGAGCGGCGTTCCGTGAAGCAGCAGTCCGGCGGTGCGTTCGGGATGGGCGGCGGCAAAGGCTGTCGCGATTGCCGCGCCGGTGTGGTGACCGGCGACGATTACCCTGTCGATGCCCAGCCGGTCGAGAACAGGGACGACATTGTCAGCGTATTCGGCGATGGTCGGCTTGCCTTCGGGCGCATCGGACATGCCATAGCCGGGCGTATCGATCGCCAGACTGCGGATGCCCATTTCAGCCAGACAGGTCTGAATCTCGGCGAACTGGATCATGGACCATGGCGTCTGGTGGAGCAGGAGCAATGTCGGCCCTTCGCCTTCGCCCGCCAGTCGGTAGTGCACCTGGCCCATAGGCGTATCGGCATAGCCCTTGCCACCGTGCAACTGGCTCAGTCCGACCCAGCGCGTGTCGCCGGTTCCCGGTGACGGGCAGTGGGGCTTTGCGGGATCGATGGGCGGCAGGTCATCTGCCAGCGCGGGGGGCGCCACGCCAGGGCCGGCGAGCATCAGCGCAAAGTAAAATCTCTGAAGAAGTCCGTTCTTTTTCAGTCGGTTCACGGCAATTCCCCAATCGCGATCCAGAGGCCAGGCGGCGCCAGAGTGAATACCTCTTGATTTCCGGCGGCACTGATGATTTGATATATAAATAGGACATTTAAGCAATCACCTTTCAGGGGGCCTGCGAAGGGCATGGAATGAGGCTCGAGGCTTCCACCGATCCAGACGCGGAATTGTCCGCAAGCGTGCCTGATCCTGCACGGAGCTATGACATCGCTATCGTCGGCGCCGGTTCGGCCGGATTGCCCGCTGCCATCTTCGCCGCCCGCCGCGGAGCCAGCGTCCTGCTTCTGGATCATGCCGACAAACTCGGCGGTTCGCTCTGGGTTGCGACAGGCCAGATGAGCGCGGCAGGTACGAAGCTGCAAGGCGAGCGCGGCATCGAGGACAGCGCGGACCTGCATTTCGAAGACGTCATGCGCATCAGCCGGGGAACAGCGAACCCGGAGCTTGTTCGTCTGGCCGTGGACAATGCCGCGGTCACTTTCGACTGGCTGGTGGAACAAGGCTTCGAACCTCTCCCCGAACACCCGGTGAAGGGCTTCGGCCACGAACCCTACAGGAAGGATCGATACTACTGGGGCGAAGACGGCGGCATTACGATCAAGAATGTGCTGGTCCCGATCGTGGAACAACTCGTGAGCGATGGGCGCATAGCCGTCGGGCTTGGGCAGAGCGTCACTCGCCTGACGATGGACGATGACGACGCGGTCACCGGTCTGGCGGCAGAAGGCGCGGACGGAAAGGTGCGGGAATATAGGGCAGGAGCGGTGCTGCTCGCCTGCGGTGGATATGCCGGCAATCCGCAGATGTTCGAGGAACTGAACGGCTATCCGCAGTACAACGCGGCGCCCTATCCCTATTCCCGTGGCGACGGACTGAAACTGGGGCGGAGCGCGGGCGGCTTTGCGCGTGGCTGGGAGAACATATTCGTCAACTTCGGATCGTTGTTCGACACCGACAGTTTCCCGGCGAAGATTGTCGGGCGCATCGAGCATTTTCCCGAACGGCGCATGCCCTGGGAAATCTACGTGAATGCCTCGGGCCATCGGTTCGTGCGCGAAGACATCGAGAGCGTCGACGCTCGCGAAATGGCGCTCTTTCACCAGCCGGACTATCGCTACTGGGTGGTGTTCGACGAGGCTATCCTGCGCGACGCTCCCCCCCTTGTCACCGGTTGGAGTCGCGAGCAGATGCGCGCCGCTTTCGAGCGAGGCGGACCGACGTTCCTGAAGGCCGACAGTCTGTCCGGGCTCGCCGAAAGGGCCGGTATCGACGCGGATCGGCTCAACGATGCGGTTTCCGGCTTCAATTACGGGGTAGAGACGGGGAACGATTTCTTCGGACGTCGGCACATGCCGCTGCCGATCATCGAGGGTCCGTTCTACGCGATCAGGATGCAGGCGAGCGCGATCTCAAGCTCCATCGGACTTGCGGTCGATGGCGGCCTGCGGGTGATCCGCGAGGATGGAAGCCCCATCCCAAACCTCTATGCGGCTGGCGAGATCATCGGGTCCAGTCAGACAATGGGCAAGGCCGCCTGCGGAGGCATGATGGTCACGCCCGCCATGACCTTCGGTCGCCTGCTCGGCGGCTTTCTGATCCCGGTCAAGGAGCACGCATGACCCTTCCGATCATGACGGCCCTGCCGCTTGAAAGGCGCGGCTATGTGGATGGTCCGGAAGGGCAGCTTCATTATCGGAGCATGGGGGAAGGCCCGGCCGTCCTCCTGGTGCACCAGGCTCCGTGGTCCTCGCTGCAGTTTCGCCATGCCATGCCGCTGATCGCGCAAGCCGGGTTTCGCGCAATCGCTGTGGACCTGCCGGGCCATGGCATGTCCGATCCGCCAGTGCAGCCGGGCATCGAGTGCTACGCGCAAAGTCTCGCCGCGCTGCTGCGTGAACTGGATGCCGCACCAGCCATCGTCCTTGGCCATCGCGGCGGCGGACTGGTCGCAGGTCGGCTGGCGGCGGAAACTCCCGAACTGGTTCGCGCGCTCATTCTGGACAACGCGCCGCTCTATTCGCGCGAGGAGCGCGAGGCGCGGATCGGCAAGTTTCCGGACCGGCAGGACATCGCGCCGGACGGCAGCCACATCACCGACCGCTGGGCGTGGGTGCGCGAGAGGGGCGATCCGGACTGGTCGGACGAAACCGTCCACATCTCGGTCATCACCTATTTCCTGCACGGCCCCTGGAAAGAACACGGACACAGCGTGATCCCGCTCTACGATTTCGAGCAGGACGTGCCGCGCATTTCCTGCCCCGTTCTGGTCGTCGCCAGCAAAACCGATCCGGTATTCCCCTATGCCTGCAAGCTGTCGCAGGCGCGCGCCGATTGGCAGCGCGCCACTTTGCCCGGCGGACCGGGCATGGTGCTCGACCGCACGGATGAGTGGTGGGAGGCAATTAAGGTCTTCATGACAAGCGTGTCATAAATCCCACACTTTGCCACAATCTGCGAAATAATATTTAAATATTTGATAATAAACAGGAAAAAATTCCATACTTCACCATTCCTGTCATAAAACGATTGGACAGCTTGCTGCGTCAAATGATATAGATATATGACATATAGAATGGCGGCGTTGGTACGGGAGGCCGCAGCAGCAAGCCGTCGTGACGCGATCGGGCGCACCGAGATGCGATACAATTCAAGTTCGGAAAAAGGGGTACGTATGACTAAGCATGGATCCAGGTTCGCCTATCTTGTCGGGGCCGTTCTGCTTTCTTCAACCGCGGCACACGCGCAGGTCTCCGACGCGGATGCGTCCGCGGAAGTTGACAACAGCGGCGCAATCATCGTCACCGCCCAGCGTCGCGAACAGTCCCTGCAGGATGTTCCGATTGCCGTCTCCGCATTCAGCCAGGCCGATATCGAAACACGGCAGGTGAACAGCACGCTTGATCTTGTGGACTACGTTCCCAACCTGATCGGGCACCACAACACGGCGGTCGGCACGGCCAACGCCTATTCCATGCGCGGCCTTTCCAATACCGAATCGATCGCGACATTCGATGCGCCGGTCGGCACATACGTCGATGACATCTACATTTCGCGGCAGGGCGCGAACGACTTCGCGTTGTTCGACGTGGAGCGCGTGGAGGTTCTGCGCGGACCGCAGGGCACCCTGTTTGGTCGCAACAGCACGGGCGGCGCCATCAACGTCATCATGGCCAAGCCGAAGAACGAACTGGGCGGCTTCGCGGAGATTGGCTACGGTCGCTTCAATCGCTGGCAACTGCGCGCGTCGGTCGATCTTCCGGTGGTCGAGGACACGCTGCTCGCCAAGATCTCCGGCTACTACATCGATTCCGACGATTACGTGAGGAACCTTGTCACCGGAGAGAAACTGAACGGCGAGAAGAACTGGGGCTTGCGCGGCGCGATCCGGGCCATGGTATCCGATACGGTGACCTGGGATCTTTCGGCCGACTACATCAGCAACTCCAATGCGAACCTGCCGCACTTCTACGATCCGACGACCGGCAAGCGCATCACCTATACCAAGATCAGCAAGAAAACCCCGCTTGGTACGGGACTGGTCTCGACCCGTCTGGCCGACAATACTGCCGGCAACGTGGCCAAGAGCTACTCGATCAGTTCCAATCTGTCGGTCGATCTAGGCGATGCGACGCTCGACTTCATCACCGGCTATCGTCACCTGTTCCAGGAATTCATGACCGAGAGCCTTGCCGGCGCAACCGGTGTCACGATCGATGGGGTGAACCTTGTCAGCGCCAGCACCGGCTCGGGCATTCCGCTGGTCAACGATAGCTGGCACAAGCAGTTCAGCCAGGAAATCAAGGTGAGCGGCAGCGTGGGCGACATGCTCGATTACGTCGCCGGCTTCTACTATATCAACGAGACCAACGAATCCGACTTTGCCAACCTCCTGATTACCGCAAGCGGCTCGGCATTCGTGAACGGCGACCGCGTCATGTCGAACGATACCGAGGCGCTTGCCGGTTATGCGCAACTCGACCTGCGCCTGACCCCCGCCCTGACCGTGACAGCCGGCATCCGCTATACCGATGAGCGCAAGACGATCGAGTTCACGCCGAACGACAATCCGCTGCCCCTGACCTCATCGTCGGTGCCATTCGTCACCCAGGACCTGCTCGATCTCGGCATTCCGGTTAAGCAGAACAACAAGGTCTGGACGCCTCGCTTTGCACTGCAATACGAGGTCAATGACGATGTCATGCTGTTCGCTTCGGCGACTCGCGGCTTCAAGTCGGGCGGCTGGAATGCTCGCGCCTATTCGCCAGACAATGCCGCGATGTTCACCAAGGAAACGATCTGGTCCTACGAGGCGGGCGTGCGCTCCGAATTGCTTGATCGCAAGCTGCGCCTCAACCTGACCGGCTTCTATTTCACCGACTACGACCAGCAACTTCCGGGTGGCGGCCTCAATCCGCTCACCGGCTCGATCACCTATCTGACCCGCAACGTGGCGGACATGGAGAACTATGGCCTTGAGCTGGAAGTCAACGCCAGCCCGGTCGATGGCCTGAACCTCTATTGGGCCGCTGGCTATCAGAAGGCCTCATTCAAGAACGTCAACGACATCACTCGGGCTCAGCAGGCCGCCTGCCTTGCCGGTACGGTGACTTCCTGTAACCTCAGCATCGTCACGCCCGACGGCCAGATCGCCGAGCCGACGCGTGCGCCCAAGTTCAGCTCGACGCTCGGCTTCTCCTACAAGGCCGATCTGGGTAACGGTCTGACGCTGACACCGTCGGCGAACTGGCGCTACCTGAGCAAGACCTGGGTTTCGACATCGAACGATCCCCGCGGCCTCCAGAAGGCGCACAGCATCGTGAATGCCGGCCTTAGCCTCAAGACGGATTCGGGCTGGTCAGTCGGCGTGGAGTGCAACAACTGCTTCCGCGACGTCTACATGACGTCGTTCCTGATCTACCCCTACCTGAACGATCCGGGTCGCTGGGCGATCAAGGTTCGCCGCGAATTCTGATTCCATGTAAGCATGGTTGGCGGGGCATTGAAAAAGTGCCCCGCCATTTATTCAGAAGGACGAACGATGGCTGATCGGGTCGAAGATGTCCGCCTGCCGCGCATTGCGAAGGGCAAGCGGTCGCACTTCTACGACAATCCGGAAACAGACCGGATGATGACCTTGCTGCTTGAGTTGATGGCGGAATTCGCGTCGATGCGGGAACGTCTCGACACGGTGGAGCGACTCCTCGAGAGCAAGGCCAGCATCAGCCAGGACGATATCGAAAACTATCGGCCCGACGCGGAAGTCGAGGCAGAGCGGTCGGCCTGGAACCAGGCGTTTATCAGGCGCGTCATGCGGCTGAGCGAATCCCGCGACGAATGACTGCCTATCCCAACCTGTTTTCTTCCGTTCGCATCGGCACGCGCGAACTCGCCAACCGGATCGTTCACGCCTCCACCTCCACGCACTACGCGTTACAGGGCAAGGTCACCGATCGGCTCATCGACTATTACGTGAACCGCGCCAGGGGCGGTGCGAGCCTGTTGGTGAGCGAGCCGATGGCGATGCTTTCCACCCAGACTCTCCCCACCCGGCCCGCCGTTCTTTCCGGCGCCAACGCAGACGAGCTGAAACGCTGGGCCGACGCCGTCGGCAGCGAAGGCGGACTGATGCTGGGGCAGGTTCAGGACAATGGCAGGGGCTTTCGCGCGGGCTACCGCAACTTGCAGGCGCTCGGCGTTTCGGCCTTGCCGGACGATCTGAGCTGGACGGTGCCGCACGCAATGGAAACCGGCGACATCCGCCGGATGATCGACGAATTCGTTACCTCATGCGGGATGCTGGCTGTCGCAGGCTTTGCAGGGGTGGAGATTTCGGCAGGCCACGGCCACCTGTTTCATCAGTTTCTCGCCCGACGCTCCAATCAAAGGCAGGACGAATACGGCGGCGATCTTGCCGCTCGCACGAAGGTGTTGCGCGACCTGATGGCAGGCATCAGATCCGAATGCGGCAGCGATTTCCTGATCGGCCTGAAACTCCCCGCCTGGGACGGAATGCCGAACGGGATCGACGAGAGCGAAGCTGCCGCGATCACCGGCGCGCTGCACAGCACGGGCGAGATGGACTATCTCACCTATTGCTGGGGCAGCCATTCCCGCACGCTCTACACGCATCTGCCGGACAACCATGGCCCGCGCATGCCCTATGTCGATGCGATCCACCGGCTCGGTCGCAAGGCCGCCCCGGGCGTGCCGCTGGGGGCCCTGGGCCTGATAACCGATCCGAACGAAGGCGAGCGCCTGATCCGCGACGGCATGGCCGAACTGGTCATGCTGGCGCGCCCGCTGGTGACCGATCCGGCCTGGGCGATCAAGGCGCGCGACGGACGCGAAGATGAAATCCGCTTCTGCGTGTCGTGCAACACGTGCTGGCACATGATCACCTCGGGTCGCGGGCTGATGTGCGACAACAACCCGCGGGTCGGCGCAGCGAACGAAGCTGACTGGGCGCCGGACAAGACTGACAGACCGAGGCGCGTTGTCGTCGTTGGCAGCGGGATCGCAGGCATGGAAGCGGCATGGGTTGCCGCGGCGCGCGGGCATTCGGTGCATGTGCTGGGCCGGTCGGACGAGCCGGGCGGCAAGACGCGGCTCCACAGCACGCTGCCGGGCGGCGCAGGGCTCAGCAGCATCTATGACTATCAGCAGCAGGCCGCGCAGCGCCACGGTGTAACCATGCATATGGGACACGAAGCAGGTGTGGAGGACGTCATGGCGCTGGAGCCGGATGTCGTGGTGCTGGCAACCGGTTCGAACGTCTCCTGGCCCGAATGCCTGCCGGATGAGTGGCGCGAGGAGGGCCTGGTGCCCGATATCCGGTCCGCCGTGGCCATGCTCGGTCCCTACACCAGCGTGACGCAAGGCACTGCCGTGATCTGGGATGAGGACCATTCCGCATTCACCTATGACGCGGCGGAATTCCTGATGACGCGGTTCGAGCGAGTCACGATCCTTACGCCGCGCGATCGCATAGCCAGCGACGAATCGCTTGTGGTGCGGCAGGGCGTTTACCAGCGGCTCTATGAGAAGGGCGCGGAGATCGTCACTTCAGTCCGGCCCCTGCCGGAGCCCAGGCTCGAACTTGGCGAATTGGCCTATGCCAATGTGTTCAGTGGAAAGGAGGATTGCATCGGCGACGTGGCCTTCCTGACCTATGCGACAGCGCGCACTCCGGAAGATGGACTTGCCGCGCAACTGCGGATGAGAGGCATCGAGGTTCGCCTCGTGGGCGATTGCCGCGCGCCGCGTTACGCGCTTTCGGCAACAGCCGAGGGCTATCAGGCGGGCATGGAAATATAGAGGCTTGGCGATGTATCCGGATCTGAAAGGAAAGGTCGCCATCGTCACCGGCGCGGGGCGTCACAAGGGACTGGGCGAAGCCATTGCGCGAAAGCTCGCCGAAGACGGCGCGCGGTTGGTGATTCACGACCTCGGGAGGCCCGAAGGCGACATGGCGCCAGCGCACGGCGTGGGCGCTTCGAGCGAACTGGCGGAAGTTGCCGAGAGCATCCGCGCCGTCAATCCGCATGTCAGCACCTTCGAAAGCGACATGCGCGAGGAATCTCAGGTGGAGGCGCTGGTCGC
>JAGREJ010000035.1:13263-18405 GCA_020446595.1 Novosphingobium sp.
GTGTTGAACGTGAACCTGCGGGGCGCCTTCTTCGCGACAAAACATGCGGTGCGGCAGATGCTGACGCAGCCGGTCCTGGAAGACTGGGGGCGGGGGCGCATCGTTTCGATCGGCAGCCGCGGGTCGAAATCCGGCTCGGCGCTGACATCTTCCTACATCGCTTCCAAGCACGGGCTGGTCGGCCTGACGCGATCTGCGGCGATCGAGCTTGGGCCGGACCAGATCACGGTCAATGCGGTATGTCCCAACCACGTGACGACCGGGCTGGGCGGCTGGCAGAACGAATTCATGGCGCAGGCGCGCGGACAGAGCGTGGAAGAATATCTGGAAGCCATGCGCGGACGCATTCCGCTGGGCAGGGTCGGCTCGCCGGATGACACGGCAAACGCCTGCGCCTTCCTGTGTTCCGGGCAGGCCCGCTACATCACCGGTGAGGCAATGAACGTGTCCGGCGGCGAGGAAATGCACTAGAGCGATGTCGAGTGCGGTGGAAACACCGAGCGGCTCGGGAATCGCTGAAAACAAGGAATCGAGAGCGTGGTTTTGATTTCACCAAAACGCAACACGCTCTTGGCGGGCCAGCATTGCAGACCGGCAAGCACTGCGCTTCAGGCTCTCAATTCACGGTCATGTCTGCAATGAACGGGCCTTTAGCGGATGACAGGCCGGGTTTTGTATGCATGGTCAATTTGCGTGAGTTGATGCATTGTCTTAAGCGAGCGCACCGACGAGGCGTGCCATTGGCATGATCGACCTGCGCAGGGGGCATCACTTTCGGAGAATATGCTTTTGGCGGGAAAGAATAGCGAGGAGGCTGTCGCCGTCGACCGCGAGCAGGCGGTGCCGCTCTACCACCAGATATTTCTCCGGCTGCGTGAGGAAATCACCAGCGGGGAACGTGCCTTCGGCTCGCGCCTGCCAACCGAACAGGTGCTGTCCGAGCAGTTCGGCGTTTCGCGCATCACCGCGCGGCGGGCGCTGGACGAACTTGCCGAGAACCGGTTCGTCGAACGCAAGCGGCGGGTCGGCACGACAGTCATATTCCGCCCCCCCGCAAAGCCTTTTCAGGGCAACATCAATCAGGCGCTGGACTCGCTGCTGAATTTCGGCAGGTCGACCAAGGTCAAGCTTCTTGAGGTCGACATGGTGCCTGTGCGCCCGCCCATCGACGAGGCGCTGCACGTGCCGTCGGGGACCAAGATGCTGCGAGTCGTGCGCATCCGCCTGTTCGACGGTGAGCCGGTGGGACATTACGTCAGCTACATCCCTTCGGATGTTGCCACGGCCATGACGCGTGCGAAATTGAAGTCGACGCCCATGCTGACCCTGATCGAAGAGGCAGGGGTCAAGATCGGCGGTGCGCACCAGACGATTTCCGCGACGCTTGCCGATGCATCGCTGTCATCCATTCTGCAGGTAGAGATCGGATCGCCGATCCTGCGCGTCAGCCGAACGGTAGAGGACAAGAATGGCCGCCCCGTCCAGCACATCCTCGCGCAGTTCCGCCCGGACAAGTACCAGATCAGGCTCGACCTCAACTCGCCCGGCGTGGACATGCAACTGCTCTGATCGTTTCGCTGGGTCGGTCGATTTGTTATAGATATATAACAAAAAGTGCGTTATGGAGTTGGCCTGTTTCCTCCCGAATGTGGCGCGCATGAACGACTGGACATCCGAGACAGTGCCGGCCCTGCTGCGCATCGCGGCAGTGACGACGGCCACCCCGGACATCGACGCGACCGAACGGATATACGCCGACTACCTCGGCCTTCGTACCGTCGAACGGGCTGCCGTGAGTGAATCGCTCGCGCAGAGCTGGGGTTGCCCTGCCGCATCCGGCGCTGCGATGGTCACCATGTTGCCCGAAGGCGAGAGCGACGTGTTCTTCCGCTTTGTCGAGGCACCCGCCCCGGACGGTTATCGACCGCTGACGACTTTCGGATGGAACGCATGGGAAGTCATCGTCGATGACGTTCACTCGCTTGCCACGCGGTTTCCGGATTCGCCCTTTCGTGTGATCGGTGAGCCCCGCCCCCTGCAATTCATGCCCTCGATCGTGGCCATGCAGGTGGCCGGACCGGCCAGCGAGTGCCTCTATTTCACGATGGAGAGCGGCGATCGGGACAGCTCGATCCTGCCGCCGCCCTCGGGCTTTGTCGGCCGTCCATTCATCGTCGTGGCGGCCGGTGAAGCGTTTGAGCCGCTGCTGCGCTTCTATGTCGACAGGTTCCAGCTGCGCGAGCGCCCGGTGAGGCAAAGCAAGGTGCAGGTCGTGCAGGACGCCCAGTCCCTCGACCGGGAGCAAACGATAGAACTCAGCGCGATAGGCATGCGCCAGCGCGGAAACCTGCTGGAACTCGACGCCTATCCGAACGGGGAAGGATATGTCGCAGGGCCAAGGCCGCGTGCGGCAGGCCACTTGCCGCCGGGCAATGCAATTGCCAGCTTTGAGGTGGAAGACCTGCAATCCTGTCTCGACGTGGCGATTGCCTCTCCCGAGCGGCGACAGGAAGCGGTATATTCCGGTCGCCGCGTATGTTCGTTCACCGGGCCTGGCGGAGAACTGGTGGAACTGATCGAAGCGGATTGATTTGTATCATTTATAGGACAAAATGATTGCGGCATACCGCGCATCGTGCTTAGAATCGGGCATTGCCGTAAAGGAGCTGACAATGAGAGTACGTGACCTACAGCACGCCGTTCTTCCTCGAGTCACTTCCGAAGAGCGCAGCCGACAGGAAGCGGTCGTTTCGCTGCGCCGTTTGCTGAACACGAGGGTTCGGCCGCAGAACATCGACGCCTATTCGGCCGAAGGCCTGCCCGCGTTTGTCGAGGCAAACGGTCGCCAGCCGCAATCGCCGGACGAGGTTCAGGAGGCGTTCCTGATGTCGCCGCGCTATCGCCGGTGGAGCGCAGCCAACCGGGCGGCGCAGGAAATGATCTGGGTCTCCGTGGGCGAGCCAACCTATCGCGATCTCGACCGCATGACGCAGGCGGCAGCGGATCTGATCGACGCGCCGCAAAAGCTGGGCAGCCTGACTCTCGACCCGGACTATGATCCGTCTCCCGAAGTCGCGGACCTCGACATCCATCTTCAGCCGGGGGGCTATGGCATGGATCGCGGCGAGCACGATGTCGTGGCCGGTGCGCTCTACGAATGTGGCGGCAATGTCTTCTCTTTCGGGCAGGGCATCGGCAGGGGCGACAGCAAGGCCAGCGTCATCATCAAATTGCTGGAAAGCGACTACGAAGGTTTCGTGCCGGGCAAGATGCTGGACATGGGATGTTCCGCTGGCGCCGCTTCGGCTGCCTATGCGGCGCACTGGCCGGATGCCGAGGTACATGCGATCGACATTGGCGCCGGCATGCTGCGCTATGCCCATGCACGGGCCGAATCGCTGGGCGTTGCGGTGCATTTTCACCAGATGGATGCGTCTGCCTTGACCTTCGAGGACGATAGCTTCGACCTCGTCGTAACCCACAACGTCCTGCATGAGATCGGCGCGGACAAGCGTCGCGCCATGCTGCGCGAAGCATTGCGCGTGGTGCGCCCCGGTGGCGTGGTCATCCATCAGGATGTCGATATCCGCAGGCCGCCGAGCCTCATCCATCAGGTGGAACGCGACTGGGATACGCATTTCAACGGTGAGGCGCACTGGGCCACCTATGCGACCGCCGACCTGATCGCCGATATGCACGCTGCGGGCTTTCCCCGCGAAGCCATCGTGGAGCATGATCTCGCGGCCATTCATGGCGCCAATCGCTGGTATGCGATCAGCGGGAAAAAGCCGGGCTGATGACTTCAAGTGTCGAGGCTCTCACCAGTCTGCTCGCGACAGCGCGGGGCAATCGCCCGCAAAGCATGGCCAATCGCGAGGCGGAAGACGTCCTGAACATCACGCTTGCCGTGCTGGTCGAGCTGGCTGTTGCCAATGACCGGATCGACCGGCTGGAACGCATGGTGGCGGACCTGCGGGGCGAACCGGTCGAAGAACTGCGCGACCTGCGTTACGAAGGCGAGATCGCGCAGCAGCGGCAGGAGGCAACGGATGCGCTGCTGACTCGCGCCCTGCGCATCATGATCGATCCGCGCGCGCAGAGCTAGGCGCTTCGGACAGGTTCAGCTCTGCGCTTTCCAGCAGTCCGCCAGCTCGCCAGCCGTCGCGAACCATGTCGCGTCGCTCGCCGCAAGGCGTGCCAGCAGCGCCTCGAAGGCATCCATACGATAGGGCAGGCCGGTGATGTAAGGCGTGAGCGTGAAAGGCAGGACGCGGCCCGAAGCGTATTGCGCGGCTTCCTTGACCAGCCAGACCAGAGCATCGTCGATCTGTTGCGCGACGCTGTCCATGCTCTGCTGCTGAACGGCAATCATCTGGCGGTCCGAGAGCTCGTGGTTGAACGGGACGGACAGGATCGGGCCTGCCGCGGTCGAGAAAGCGTAGGGCAGATCGTCGTTTACCCAGTCGCACATGTAGTCGAAGCCTTCTTCGACCAGCAGCCGGGGCATGTTCCAGCTCTGCGACCGGGCGATGGATTGCCACCCGCGCGGCGCCTTGCCCATCGCTTCTGTCAGCGTATCGCGGGCCGACCTTATGAGCTGACGCTCATCCTCTTCCGGCAGCGAGCCGTCGATAGTGCCGTTCATGTCGGTGGAATGGGCGATGATCTCATGGCCTGCGGCGAGAATGTCCGCGACCACGCTGGGATAGCGTTGGGCGATGGCTGAATTGACCGCCACCGTTACTCTCGCGCCGACATTGTCGAACGCATCAAGCAGGCGGTAGAAACCGACGCGCGTGCCATATTCCCGCGCCGTGTAGTGGCGGTAATCGGGATAGGGCGTGACCATGTGGCCCGGCGCGCGAAACGGCTTGTCGGTCGGCGTGATCGGAAACCATTCGAGGTTTACCAGGAGCGTTACCGCGACCGGTTTTGCCCCCGGCCAGGTCACCGGCTTTCGGGTAGGCATCGGCGAAGCTGCGTAGAAATCCTGATCCATGCCCTGGCGGCGCATCGGATAGGCGAGATATTCCGGTGAAAGGCTCATGCCGCGCCTCCCTGCCTGTAGCGGGCCGCATCGGCGGCAACCGCATCGTAGGCGCCGCTTGACAGGAAATGCTGGGCAATGTCGCCGCTGCGCGT
>JAGREJ010000035.1:18466-21460 GCA_020446595.1 Novosphingobium sp.
TGCCCGATCAGGTAGGAATGCAGCGGGATGCACATCACGGTGCCGCCCGATTTCTCGCCTTCTGCTGCCAGACGCTCGTACTGCCTGATAAGCGTATCGGCATATTCGCGCGGGCTCATGTTGTAGACGAAGAACCCGTAATGGTCGTTCACCTCGATGCTGTAGGGCATCGAGACGAGCTTGCCCGATTTGACATGGACCGGCGCGGGCTGGTCGTCATGATAGAGGTCGCAGGTGTAGGTCATGCCGTATTCGGCGATCAGGTCGAGCGTCCTCGGGGTATGGGTGAGGGCAGGGGCGAGCCAGCCCTTGATCGTCTGGCCCGTGGCTTCGCGCACCGTATGGATCGAATCCTCGATGATCGCGCGTTCCTGCGCTTCGTCCATGCCATAGCTGTATCGGGTGTTGTAAATGCCGTGGCTGAAGAACTCCCAGCCAAGGTCATTGGCATTCGCGACGACATCGGGGTGGTGCTGGCACAATGCCACGGACAGCGATACCGACCCCTTGAAGCCATGCTTTTCCATGACTTCGGCCATGCGCCAGTGGCCGATCCGGTTGGCATAGTCGCGGTGGCCATAGGGCACGATATCGGGATGCGGCCTGGTCCAGCTCTTGCGATGGGGATTGGCAGGCGGATCGATCTCGTAGAATTCCAGGTTCGGCGACACCCAGACCGCAACCTGCTTGCCCTCTGGCCATTCCAGCCTTGGCCGGTCGCGATAGGGGCGGAAATCGTAGAGGCCGGGGTCGGCGGCGCCTTCGTGCATCAACGTGCCTCCAGCCAGTCGATCACGGTCTGCACCGGTTCGACGTCGGCGTATTTGAGCTGAAGGTCGGTCAGGTTGGCGAAGTGATAGCTCTCGTGCTTGTCCGCGCAGGTCTCGATCGGCACGATCGTCCGGTAACCCCGGCTGAGACTGTCGACCGCGGTGGCGCGGATGCAGCCCGAAGTGGAGCCGCCGGTCACGACCACCGTATCGACCTTGTGCCACACCAGCAGGCTTTGCAGCGGCGTCTCGAAAAAGGCGCTGGGCATGCGCTTGGTATAGACCGCGTCGGTTTCATAATCGATTTCGCAGCGTTCATCGAACTCGTGGCGACGGCTGTCGTATTTGATGTTCTGGAGCGAATCGGGTGTGTCGGTGCGCGTGCCCCAAACGCCCGCGTCGCTGGCATCCTTCATGTAGGCCACATGGGTCCAGATCACCGGCATGCCCTTTGCGCGCGCCAGCCGCGAGATGGTGTTGGCATATTCGATCTGGCGCGGGTCCGTTTCGTAGGCCGTCTTGAACTCGTCGATGCGCGTATAGGCGTTCTGGAAGTCCACATTCACCACGGCGAGCTTTTCGCCGAAGCCGAATTTCGCGCGCGCCGGATTCGCCATGACTTCCTCGAAGATCTGGCGGGCGGTCTTGTCCTCGCGAACCATGCGCGTGCCTATCGTCATTTCGCGGCCTCTTTGATCTTCTCTTGGTCTTCGGGGACGAAGCCGAGCGGCAGGCCGGCATCGGGCGTAAATCCGTAAAGCGGCTCTCCGGGCAGGCCCTCGGCGAGAATCTTGCGCACTTCCAGGAGCTTCTGCAAGTCGATGCCGGTTTGCAGCCCCATCGCCTGAAGCATGAACACGAGGTCTTCCGTTACGATATTGCCGCTGGCACCCGGTGCGAAGGGGCAACCGCCGATCCCGCCGAGCGAGGAGTCGATGGTGTCCAGCCCTTCGTCCAGCGCCGCAAGCACGTTGGCGAGGCCGAGGCCGCGCGTGTTGTGCAAGTGGATGCCGGTCAGGGCCTTTACGCCAACCGCGCCGCGCACGGCCCGGATCATCGCTCTTACCGCAAGCGGGTCGGCATAGCCGGTTGTATCGGAAAGGCCGACTTCGTCGCAGCCGGCCTGCATCAGCCGTTCCGCGAGCGAGAGGATCTGGGGCAGGGGAATCGCGCCTTCGAGCGTGCAGCCGAAAACGGTCGAAAGGCTGCCTTCGAAATGCGGGCGCTTGCCTTCGGGCTGATCGTCGATCAGCGCGGCAATGGCCCGCGCATCCTCTATCACCTGATCGTGCGTGCGACGCAGATTGGCCAGGCTGTGGCTTTCCGATACGGATAGCGGCAGGGTAATCTTGTGTGCGCCGGACTTGATTGCGGCCTCGGCTCCGCGCAGGTTAGGGACAAGAACGGCAACGGCGAGGCCGGGAATAGTGCAGGCAAATTCCACGATTTCAGCGGTATCGGCCATTTGCGGCAGCAGCTTTGGCGGCACGAAACTGCCGACCTCGATCTCGCAGACGCCAGCGGCGGCCTCGGCCGCGATCCATGCCTTCTTCTGTTCGGTAGGCATGATCCGGTCGATGCTCTGGAGGCCATCGCGTGGCCCCACTTCGCTCACGAGGATTTCGGGTCTCATCAAACCTCTGCTTGCTTTATTGTCCTATTTCTATATCAAATGAATCGGGGATGTCGAGATGCTTCCTCGGGCTTGGACGGAGTGTTTTTCGGGTATGGCTTCGTTGCCGCTTGATGGTTTGAAGGTTGTGGAATTCTCCCACATGGTGATGGGGCCGTCCATCGGTCTTATTCTGGGGGATCTCGGTGCCGACGTGGTCAAGGTCGAACCGGAAGGGGGCGACCACACGCGCAACCTGCTTGGTTCCGGAGCGGGCTACTTCCCCATGTACAACCGCAACAAGCGGAGCGTCTGCCTGAACCTGAAATCGCCCGAAGGGATGGAACAGGCGCTGTCCCTCGTCGATGAGGCAGACGTCCTGATCGAAAATTTCCGGCCGGGCGCGCTGGACAAGCTGGGGCTGGGCGCGGCGAAAATGCGCGAGCGCAATCCGCGCCTGATCTACTGCTCGGCCAAGGGCTTCCTGACCGGGCCATACGAAGAACGCACGGCGCTCGATGAAGTGGCGCAGATGATGGGCGGCCTTGCCTATATGACGGGTCCGCCCGGTCGCCCGCTGCGCGCCGGAGCTTCTGTCGTCGATGTAACGGG
>JAGREJ010000035.1:21578-22578 GCA_020446595.1 Novosphingobium sp.
ATGGCCCAGATGGCCGTTACGGGTCAGGCCGCAGCCCCCATGCCCGCGCGGATTTCGGCCTGGGCGATCTATGACGTTTTCGACGTTGCCGATGGCGAGCAGATATTCCTGGGTGTGGTCAGCGACAGCCAGTGGGAGCAGTTCTGCGCAGCTTTCGGGCTGGACGAATTTGCCGCCGATGAGGGTCTGAAACGGAACAATGAACGAGTGAAGGCACGAGACCGTATCCTGCCGGTGGTGCGCGACCTGCTTTCCGGGATGACGAAGGACGAGGCCTTGTCGCGGCTTGAAACCCTGGGCCTGCCGGTTGCGCCGATCACGCGCCCACAGGATCTGTTCGACGATCCGCATCTCAACGCCGGTGGCGGCCTGGTCGACCTGTCCCTGCCTCTCGGCAAGCGCATCCGTCTTCCCTCGCTGCCGCTGGAGATCGACGGCGAACGGCCCGATGTGCGCATCGACCTTGCCATGCCTGGCGAGCACAATACCGATGTCCTGGGCGACACTGGCAGGAGGGCGGGCAACGACGACGAGGCGGTCAATTCTTGAAGCGCACAATCCTCGACAAGATCTGGGATGCGCACCGCATCCAGTCGCTCGATAGCGATAGCGACCTGCTCCTCATAGACCGTATCCTGCTCCACGAGAGGACCGGGGGAGTGGCCCTGCGGCGCTTGCTGGACAGTGGCCGCGAGGTGCTCGCGCCCGATCAGGTCTTCGCCGTCATGGACCACATCGTCGATACCTTTCCGGGTCGCACTGACAAGACCCTCATGCCCACCGGGCGCGATTTCATCACCACCACGCGGCGGGCCGCCCATGAAGCGGGCGTGCGGCTGTTCGATCTTGACGACCCGGAACAGGGCATCGTGCATGTCATGTCGCCGGAACTGGCCATTGTCCTGCCCGGCGCCACGCTGATTTGCCCCGACAGCCATACCTGCTCGCAGGGGGCGCTTGGTGCTCTTGCCTGGGGCATAGGCACGACCGAGGCCGAACA
>JAGREJ010000035.1:22675-22847 GCA_020446595.1 Novosphingobium sp.
TGCTGCGCCGCTTCGGCGTGGGCGGAGGATCGGGACACGTGGTCGAATATGCCGGCCGGGCGGTTCGCGATCTGGAGATCGAGGGGCGGCTGACCCTGTGCAACATGGGTACCGAGTTCGCGGCCTTTACTGCCATCGTCGCGCCCGACGAAAAGACTCTCGATCACCTCAA
>JAGREJ010000035.1:23026-31228 GCA_020446595.1 Novosphingobium sp.
TGGCCGAGGACGAACCGGGTCAGGGCAGTGCGGAAGCGCAGGACCGGGCGCGCGAGTATATGGGGCTGGACTCGGGCATGTCGCTCGCGGGTTTGCCCATCGACGCCGCCTTCATCGGCTCGTGCACCAACAGCCGCATTTCCGACTTGCGCCGCGCCGCCAGGCTACTGGAGGGGCGCAAGGTCGCCGAGGGAGTGAAAGCCATCTGCGTGCCCGGCTCCACGACCGTGAAACGACAGGCCGAAGCCGAAGGCCTGCATGAAGTGTTCCGGAAAGCGGGTTTCGAATGGCGCGAGGCCGGGTGTTCGATGTGTTTCTTTGCCGGGGGCGAGAGCTTCGGGCCACGCGAGCGCGTTATCTCCTCGACCAATCGCAACTTTGAAAGCCGACAGGGTCCGGCCACGCGCACGCATCTGGCCTCGCCCGAGACGGTCGCTGCCTCCGCCATCGCCGGAATGATCGCCGATCCCCGCAAGGTGGCTGTCTGATGGAACCGTTCACGACCCTGACTGCCGTGGCCGCGCCGCTGCTGCGCGAGAACATCGACACAGACGCGATTATTCCCTCGCGCGAAATGCGAAGCGTGATGGGCACAGGTCTTGATGAAGGCCTGTTTGCGGGCTGGCGCTACACCGCCATCGGTAGCCGGGAGCCCGATCCGGAGTTCGTGCTCAACCAGCCGCGATACGCCGGTGCCAGGATACTGGTGACCGGGGCGAACGTGGGTTGCGGGTCGAGCCGCGAACATGCCGTGTGGGCGCTGGCGCAATTTGGATTTCGCGTGGTGATTGCGCCGTCTTTCAATCCCATTTTCAGGAACAATTGCATCGCTAACGGGCTGGTGCCGGCGGCCCTGCCGGAAGATGTCGTGCGGGCGATCGGCGAGGCGCTGGAAAACGCGGAAACGCCCGTGCTTACAGTCGATCTCGCCAGCCAGCAGGTTTCTTTGCCGCAAGGTCGCGCCTGGAGCTTCGAGATCAGGCCGGACGCGCGCGAATCCCTGCTGAACGGGCTGGACCCGATAGACCAGACCCTGTTGCTCAAGCCTGCAATCGAAGGATTCCGAGCGGATGACCGGCAGCGCCGTTCCTGGGTCTATTCTTCCGTCGACCGTTAGAGCGATTTCGAGTTAGGTGGAAACACCGAACGGCTCGCAAACCGCGGAAAAACAAGGGATCGAGAGCGTGGCCTTGATTTCATCAGAACGCGACACGCTCTAGAACACAACGTGCAATTTCCGGCTCGACAGGTACTCCTGGGGCGAGTTTATCGATCTCGATGTCATAGACCCGAGGCCGTTCCTGAATGCCAGCGAGCATTGGCCGGCGGGGACAGAAGGTTCGAACCCGTGGGACACTCCGCTGGATTCGGCTGGCCGCAAGCCGGACTCGCACTGTCGCCGGTTCATTGCAGGGCAAGGCGCAATGGCCTTTCCTCACCCGCATAACCCGGCGTCGCGCGATGCGGCGTCGCCTCATGCCCATGCATCCGGGAGCGCGCAGGACAATGAGCACGAACAGACATTTCTTCGCAGCCGCGCTGGCGCTGCTTGCGCTTGCCGTCACGCCGGTCAGCGCCCAGGTGCGTTCTGTCGATCCGGACGCGGCGATCGATGCGGACCTTTCGGGCAATGCCACGCCGCCCGCGCCGGTAACGGGCACGAGCGTTCCGGCACCATCGGTCAGCACCGGCAATGCCGTCGACAACTGGACCCAGTCCGACATCGGCAATGCCGAAACCTTTCCCAAGGCGGCCACTGCCGAAACCTATGGCAAGGACGACCTGATCGGCGCTGCCGAAGGCGTGTTCGGCAAGGGCGCACAGGGCCTTGCCGGCATCATCGAAGACATTCTGCGCAAGCAGGGAGAGCCCAACGGCTATATCACCGGGCGAGAGGCAGGCGGCGCGATCGCGGTCGGCCTGCGCTACGGCTCGGGCACGCTGCACCACAAGGTAGAGGGCAACCGGCCGGTATACTGGACGGGGCCTTCGCTCGGCTTCGATCTTGGCGCCAATGCCGCCAACGCCTTCGTGCTGGTCTACAATCTCAACGACACAAAGGAGCTCTACGAACGCTATCCGGCGGGCGAGGGGCAGGCCTATCTCGTCGGCGGATTTCACGTCAGCTACCTGCGCAAGGGCGACGTCGTGCTGATCCCGGTGCGCATGGGCGCGGGGCTGAGGCTGGGCGCGAACATCGGCTACATGAAGTTCTCGCAGAAACAACGCTGGGTGCCGTTCTGAGCCCTGCGGAAAAGTCGCGTTCTGGCGGCTTGCACGCTAACCTGCCGCGGGCTAATGCGCCGCCGCCATGCTCGCACATCTCGAACAACAGCCCGCCGATGCGCTGCTCGCGCTCATCAAGCTTCACGACGCCGATCCGCGCGCCGACAAGATCGATCTCGGCGTCGGCGTCTATCGCACCGGGCAGGGCGAAACGCCGGTTTTCGGTGCGATCAAGGCGGCGGAGCGCGTGCTCGTCGATACTCAGGATAGCAAGGCCTACCTCGGCCCCGAAGGGGACATGGGCTTCGTCCGTGCGTTGATGCCCTATGTCTTCGGCGAGGGCGCGCCCGACATGGGCGGCCGGATCGAAGGCATGCAGACGCCGGGCGGAACCGGCTCGCTGCGGCTTGCTCTCGCCATGGCCAAGCGCGCCGGGGCCACGCGGCTCGTCGTCGGAAATCCGTCATGGCCCAACCATGCGCAGATCTGCCGCGACCTCGGCCTTGAGGTGGTCGAGTTCAACCACGCCGCTCCCGATGGCACCGCCGATATGGACGGTATCCGCAAGGCCATTGCTGACGGCGGCGAACACGATGTGCTGATGCTGCACGGCTGCTGCCACAACCCGACGGGCATCGATTACTCGGAAGGCGAGTGGGACGAGATCGCGGGCCTGCTGGCCGATTCGCCGATGCTGCCGCTGATCGACCTTGCCTATCAGGGCCTGGGCCATGGCATGGAAGAGGACGCCTACGGTGTGCGCCGGGTGCTGGTTTCGGTGCCCGAGGCCATGGTGAGCTATTCGTGCGACAAGAATTTCGGCCTCTATCGCGACCGGGTCGGTGCGCTTTACGTGATGGCGAGGGATGCGGCGGACCTGCCCGCGATCATGTCGCACGGCCATGCGCTTGCCCGCGCCAACTGGTCGCAGCCGCCCGATCACGGCGGCGCGGCGGTGCGGATCGTGCTCGAGGACGAGAAGCTGACCGAACAATGGCTCGACGAGCTTGACCAGATGCGCGAGCGCATGAGGCAGATGCGCGCGCGGCTGGCTCAGGCGGGGCAGGCGGGCAGCGTGGATCTGTCGCCGATGGGCCAGCAGAACGGGCTGTTCTCGATTGTTGGACTGACCGGCGAGCAGGTGCTCGAAATCCGCGAAAAGCACGGCGTCTATATGGCCGGGTCGAGCCGCATCAACGTGGCGGGCCTGACGGCAGGTAATATCGAGAAGTTCATCGATGCCGTGGCGGATGTGAGCGCCTAGGATGGACCGGCAGCCGGTCCTTGAAGGGGAGCGGCTATTGCTGAGACCGCTGGTTCCCGAAGACTGGCAGGCGCTCTACGCAGTCGCGTCAGATCGCGAGCTGTGGGCCCTGCACCCGTCGCACAACCGTTGGCAGGAGCCGGTATTTCGCGCTTTCTTCGAGGACGCGCTGGCCGGGGGCGGTGCGTTGGCGATCTTGGAAAAGAGCACGGATCGCCTGATCGGATCGTCGCGTTTCCAGAACCACGAGCCCGCGCAAGGCGGTGTTGTCGAAATCGGCTGGACTTTCCTTGCAAGAGATCGCTGGGGCACAGGGTTGAATGCCGAAATGAAGCGCCTGATGCTGACCCACGCCTTTGACTATGTCGCGCGTGTGGTCTTCTCGGTGGGTGCCGAGAACGACATTTCCCGCCGGGCCATGACCAAGATCGGCGGGCGCCTTACCGGGGAAACTTGGGTCGAGGAGCGGGCAGGTGTCCCGATGGAGCACGTCCGTTTCGAAATCACCCGCGAGGATTTCGTGAACGGTCCTCTGGCGACCTAACCGCGCAGGCTCTGCATCCGCTGGAGATAGCGCGCGAGCACGTCGATCTCGAGGTTGACCCCCTGGCCTTCGCCCAGCGCACCAAGAGTCGTCACTTCGCCGGTATGCGGGATTATGTTCACGCTGAAACGGCAAGTGCCGTCCGGCAGATCTTCCACCTCGTTCACCGTCAGCGAGACGCCATCGACGGTGATCGAACCCTTGGGCGCAAGGTAGGGCGCGAGCGCCTCGGGCGCATCGAAAGCGAAACGGCGCGAATCGCCCGATGGCGTAATGCTGGCGACCGTGGCGACGCCATCGACATGGCCGGTGACTATATGACCGCCCAGTTCGTCGCCAAGCTTCAAAGCGGGTTCGAGATTGAGGCGCGTGCCTTCGGCCCAACGGCCGGGAACGGTGCGCGCCACGGTCTCGGCAGAAGCATCGACCGCGAACCAGGCATCGCCCGCCGCGCCGCCCTTGTCGACCACGGTGAGGCAGCAGCCCGAACAGGCGATCGATGCGCCCATGGCGATGGTCGCCGGATCGAAGGGGCATGCGATGACAAGGCGAAGGTCGCCTTGCTGCCGCACTTCGCGGATGGTGCCGATGGCGGTGACTATGCCGGTGAACATGGTGTGCTGCGATAGACTTCGAGCGTGTCCTTGCCAAGCGGTCGGCTGTTCTCAAGCAACCAGCCCGCCATGGCCTGTTGCGCCAGTTCGGGAAGGGCTGGCACACCTCCACCGACCATGACCGGCGCGCGGTAGATCAGCAATGTGTCGACCAGTCCGGCCGCGATGAAGGCGCGGGCGGTTTCGGCCCCGCCTTCGACGAACAGGTATTGAATGTCGGTCATGTCGCGGATGGCTTGGGGGCAGGCTAGTGCGCGCCAGCCTTCCGGTGCATCGCTTCGGGTCAGCACCCAGCGTTCGGGACTCTTCGCTTCCAGTCCCGGCAGCCGCACATCGAGGCGCGGATTGTCGGCGCGCAGGGTTCCGCTGCCGACGAGAATCGCATCGGACTTCGCCCGCATGGCGTGGCAATGCGCCCGCGCTTCCTCTCCGGTTAGCCAGCGTTCGCCGCCCGGCGGAAAGGCGAGGCAGCCGTCGAGCGACAGGGCGAGTTTCAGGGTCACATGGGGGCGATGCTGTCGGCGCAGCATGAGGTATCCGGCAAGGCTGGCTTCGGCTTCGGGAGACTCGATCGGGTCGACCGCGATCCCCACCGCGCGGATAGCGGCAATACCTGCCCCTGCAGTGCGCGGATCGGGGTCCGCAAGACCGATGCAGACCCGTTGCAGTGCCGATGCAGTTACCAGATTTGTGCAGGCCGGGCCGCGTTCGGACACATGCGCGCATGGCTCCAGCGTCACGTATAGCGTTGCGCCCCTTGCGGCTTCGCCTGCCTGTTCGAGCGCCATGGCTTCGGCATGGGGACGACCGCCGGGCTGCGTCCAGCCGCGCCCGACGACGATTCCATCCTTGACGATTATCGCACCAACCGCCGGATTGGGGCGGCTCAGTGGGCGTCCGCGCCCGGCCAGGGAAGCCGCGCCCGCCATCCACCGCGCATCGGCCGCGCTCTCACTCACTGTCAGGAACTTGCTCCTGTTGCGGGGCCATGCGTTCCATGAAAGCCTTTTCCTCGGCCTTGCGCTCGGCTTCCGCCTCGGCCTCGATCTTCTCGGTGTCCATGCCCGACATCTTGCCGAGCGTGCGGTAGATGTCTTTCACCTTCTCGTCGCGCACCGCCTGTTCGGCCTCGAACTGCTCCTTCAGCTCCTGGTTGTGGCGGTTCGATTCGCGGATTTCGGCATCGCTGCGGTCCGCGCGCCAGCTGGAGACATAGGTAACTTCGGGCGGTGGGTGCGGCGCCTGTCCGCCTTGCTGGGACATGACGTAGAACACGCCGAAAGTGCAGGCCGCGGCCAGCGCCGCGATCCGCCAGCGGTTGTGGCCGGCCTGCTTCCACACCTCGCGGAAGTCGGCGATCATGCCGATGGGTCTGACGTGCTGCCAGTAACCGCTGCGCTTGAACGGGCTCATGGGCTGCAAGATAGGGCCAAGACCACCGGAAGGCTAGCCAAAGGGCGCGTAGAGGCTGCGCCCCTCCTGCTTCAGCCAACGATTTGCTTCGGCAAGGTCGCCCTCGAACAGGTCGCCCAGAAGCGCGTGAAAGCGCGGCGAGTGGTCGAAATGGACGAGATGCGCGACCTCGTGCGCCACGACCGAACGGCGCACCATGTCCGGCGCCATGACCAGCCGCCAGTTTATCCTGATCGCGCCTTTCGGTCCGCAGCTTCCCCAGCGGCGCTGGGCACTTGAAATCGAAAGACCTGGTTGAGGCTTGTTGGCAAGCGCGCAGTAGTGGGCAAGATCCTGAGTGAAGAGAGCGCGCGCCTCGGCCTCCAGCCAGCGGCGCAGACGAGCCTGCAAGCCGGGTTCCGGTCCGCCGACGGCAACTTCGCCTTGCGCCAGCGCCGGGCGACGCGGCGCGGCTGGGTCGTGACGAATCATGACCGGTTCACCCCGGTAGAGGATCGTCGCACCATGGCTGACGGGAAGAGCGACCGGCAGTGCGGCGAGCTGCTCGCCAAGCCAGTCATGTTTCGCTTGTGCAAAGGCAAGCGCATCGGCGCTGCGACCCCATTGCGGGATGGTTACACGCACCTCGCTCCCATCTGGCGAAAGGCGCAAGGTCATGCGTTTCGCACTGGCATGGCGGCGCACCACTACAGGTAGCCGCACCTTGCCGAGATCGATGGTCGGCATCTCGCGCGGATGGCGGCGCAGCCAGTCAATCATTGGAGAGCCTGATGGCGCTACTTAGATCCTCCGGGATTGCCGCTGGAAGTGTGCCGGCAAGGAGCGAGGCGATGGCCGGGCTCATTGCCCCGAACGAGCCGAGCGACGAAGTCCGGCGCGCTTCCCAGCGGCAACCGCGAAGTGGCGGGCCACTCTTGGCCGACTGCATCGTCATTCGTCGGTCACTATATGCTCGCATAGCTCCCTTCTCATTCCTTGCATTCGACCAAAATCGGCTCCGTCGCGGTGGGTCTAAGTAGCGTCATCAGGCTCTATTCCCGCCCAGACGATATGGTGCTCGATCGGGCCGGCGTCGGTTTCGCTCACCACCTTGCCGATCACCGAAATGCCTGCCGCGTGCATCGCCTCGCGGCTGCCTGTCAGCAGGTAATGCCAGTCGGGTAGTGGCGCGCCATGCGCGCGCAAGCGATAGGCGCAAGTCTGCGGCAGCCACTCCAGATCGCCCGCATTGCGGATCGTCAGCCTCAGGCAATCGGGCACATAGGCGCGGCGATTGCGATAGTCGGAGCAGCGCGCGGTTTCGAGATCGAGCAGCTTGCAGGCGACGTTCGTATTGTAGAAATCGCCGGTGTCCGCATCCTCCACCTTGTGCAGGCAGCATTGCCCGCAGCCGTCGCACAGCGCCTCCCATTCGGCGCGGGTCACGGTATCGAGCGGCAACTCCCAGAACCGTTCCCGCAGCGCGGCTACTTCACCCATTTTGACAGTTCCTGGGCGACTGCCTCGGGCGACTGGTCGATGGGCAGCAGGGCCACGGGCTTGCCTTCCGGGTCCATCAGATAGGCCTGACGGGAATGGTCCATCAGATATCCGCCCGCCGTCTCCTCGCCCTTCTGATAGTAGGAGACAAAGGCTTTCGCCGCCGCATCGACCTGTTCCTGCGTGCCGGTGAGGCCGATCAGGCGCGGGTGAAACGCCGCGGCGAACTGGCCGACCTGCTCGGGTCCGTCGCGCGCCGGGTCGATCGAGACGAACAGCGGCTGAACCTTCGCGGCGAGATCGGGATGGGCATTCTCGAACTGGCGGAACCCTTTCATCAGAACGCCCATGTCGAGAGGGCAGGCATCGGGGCAAAATGTGTAGCCGAAGTAGATCGTGCGCCACGAGCCGTCGAAATCGCTCCAGCGCACGGTCTTGCTGTCCTTGTCGATCAGCGTGAACTCCCCGCCGATCTGTGCGCCCGCGAGCGGCGGCTGGGCTTCGGGTTCGGCAGAGCAGGCGGTCAGGGCGACCGGCGCGGCGAGCAGGAGGACGGCACGTTTCAAGGCGAGCATGGCGCGCCGGTTCATGCTCTGCTAAACCTCTCAGTGCAAGCAGGCAGTCGGGTCCATTCGGGCCCGTGCCGACAACAGGAGCGGAGC
>JAGREJ010000290.1 GCA_020446595.1 Novosphingobium sp.
CTCGATCTCGAACCAGATGCGAAAGCGCGCTTCAGGCTCCCAGATCGCGGTCATGGCGGGGCGGGCGTAGCGAGGGACCATTATCAACTCCGGTTGCGTTCCGCGCTGCCGCTAGGACGCGCGAGGCGTCAAGGCAAGGGACGCCGGGGGCTACCCCCGCGCGGAATCGGGTGGGACGGTTCCGGCGCGGCCCGGAGTCACCGTGCGGTAGGCCATCTTCCAGCGGCCGCCTTCCTTGCGAAACCGGTCATGGTAATGCCCGATACGCAGCACCTCGACCTTGTCCCTGCTGCCATAGAGCACCCAGTAGGACTGGGACTCGGCATTGGTTGCATCGTTGATCGTGATGTGCAGCGTCGTGTTGGCGTGCCAGACATTGGTGTCCGGACCCTGAAAGCCGGTCGCGCGAAGCTGTTTGCGATTTTCCCGAAGTGCTTCGAGGCCGCTGACTTTCCAGGCAGAGGCGGGATCGCCCTCCTGCCTGCCGAACGGTTCGCGCATGTCGAAGGTGCCGTCTTCGGTCCATAGCGTGAAATATTCGGTCAGATCTTCGGCGTGGTCCGCCATGGTCGCCAGCTTGCCGACCAGATTGCGGATTTCCAGCTCGTCCTTGATGCGTTGCAGGTCTTCGTCCGTCATCATGTCTCTCCTTCAGTTTCCTTGCGGCCAGCGGAATGCCAGTTCGCTCGTCCCGGTTTCATGGCCCTGGGCGTCGAATCGCCGCTCCATGACCACGCCTTGTCCCGTGCTGGCCACGGCGACAACCGTGCTGCACCGCGTTCCATAGACCGGATGGCGGATAAACGGCGCAGTGTCGAAGGCTTCGGCAGCGATTTCGGATGGCTTGTCGGGATGCAGGCCGACATCGGGCAGGGCTTCGCTCGCGAGCGGTGCGAACAGCCGATGCGGGTCGCTTTCGTCCTGCCCCAACCATTCCACCAGCGCCGATTTCAGGGCGAGTGTCTTGGGCCATGGCTCGTCGAGTGCGCCGTTGGACAGGCCGTAGATGCCGGGAACAAGCGTCGTTCGGGTGGCTTTCGGCCGGTTGGCGAGAAAATGCAGGCGCTCGCCGGTTCCGGCGAACAGGTTGAACGGGTTGAAATGGTCGAGCGGCAGGCAGCCAGGGTCTGCATAATCGCCCTCGCCAGCGAGCAGATCCGTAACCAGCTTGCCGCGCGATACACGATCAGGTTGCGGATCGCCAAAGCCCCGCCGGTTGGTGACCAGCACGAAGTGACCGGCCCCGGATACGCCGAGCCAGGTTCCGCCCGACTTGAGGTCGCGCCCGGCAATGATGCCGGAACCGTCCTCCCACTGCGAAAGCGCCGCAGCGGGCCGGTCGTGGTATTCGTCGCGGTTGCCGATTGCTATGAGTTGCCAGTCGGGATGCGCGCGCCATGCGATTGCGGCGACGCACATCAGATAAGGCCCTTGGCGCGCAGCGAGGTGTGGCCCTCTCGCCCGATGATGACGTGATCGTGCACGACAATCCCAAGCAGCCGTCCGGCCTCGGCAATGCGGTTGGTGATCTCGATGTCCGCCCGGCTGGGCTGGGTTGAGCCCGACGGGTGGTTGTGGACGATAATGAGCGCCGTCGCGCCAAGGTCCATGGCCTTGCGGATGACCTCGCGCGGGTGGATCGCAGCTTCGTCGATCGATCCGTCGCCGACGTGCTCGTCATGGATAAGCATGTTCTGCGAATTGAGAAACAGCACCCGCACGCGCTCGACCGTAAGGTGCGCCATGTCGATGGTGAGATAGTCGATGAGCGCCTGCCAGCTTGCGAGCACCGGCTGTTCGCGCACCTGCTGGCGCGCCATCCGACCCGCCGCGATCGCGACGATCTTCAACGCCGCTGCGCTCGTATCGCCCATGCCGGGATGGTTGGCGAGCGCGTGCGGATCGGCATTGAACACGCCTGCAAGGGAGCCGAAACGGGCAATCAGGGTTCGCGCCAGCGGTTTGACGTCGCGCCGGGGGATCGCCGTCATCAGCAGGTATTCGATGACCTCATGATCGGCCAGAGCCTCGGCTCCGCCTTCGATCAGCCGCTTGCGCAACCGCGCCCGATGTCCGCTGGCATCGTGGCCTGCGGCGACTTTTGCCTGTTCAGGGCCGGTTTCGAACAGTTCATCCATCTCACGCATTCCATTGCCTTTCCGGGGCGGGGCGCGCAAGTGAAGCAGCGATGTCGAGCGAGCCAGACGACCTTGCCGAGGAACAGCCAACGCCGGAGGAGCGGCCGGAAGTGTCGGCCGGACGGTCGCGGCTGGGCATTTTCCTGCTCGCATTGGCCGCACTGCTGATTCTGGCGCTGGCGGCGGCGTGGTTCTCGCGCGAGCGGATCGCCGACAACCTGATTGCTTCCGAACTGGAGAAGCGGGGCATCCCCGCGAGCTACCGGATCGAATCGATCGGGCCTCGCGAGCAGGTGCTGACCAAGCTGGTCGTCGGAGATCCGAAACGACCGGATTTCACGGCTGAGCGGATTGTCGTTTCGATCAGGCCGCGTTTCGGATTTCCCGAGATCGGGCTGGTGCGACTGGTCAAGCCGCGAATCTACGGCAGCTACCTGAAGGGCAAGCTGAGCTTCGGTGCGCTCGACCCTTTGATCTTCACTGACAGCGAGGAGCCCTTCCAGCTTCCCAACATGGACCTGTCGGTCGAGGACGGGCGCGGCCTGATCGAAAGCGATCTGGGAACCGTGGGCGTGAAGCTGGATGGACGTGGCAACCTGCGCGGAGGTTTTGCCGGGCAGGTGGCGGCGGTTTCGAACGACGCGATGATTGGCGGCTGCACGGGCGACAAGGTGACACTGTTCGGCAAGCTCTCGGTGGCGCGAGAGAAGCCCCGGTTCAAGGGACCGTTGCGGCTTGCCGGGGTTACGTGTCCCGATCTCGGTCTGCGCCTCGCCGACGCGGTGATCGGCGCCGATGTCACCGGCGATGCCGCACTCGACGGCGCCGAGGGCAGCATCGATCTGCAGACGGGCGCGGTGCAGGCCGCCGACTACGCAATGCGCGCCGGGAGCGGGACGGGTCGCTTCAGTTGGCGAAAGGAACGATTGACCGTCCGCTACGACCTGAACGGCAAAGCCATAAGTACACCGCAATTGCGCGTGCCTGACGTGAAGTTGGCCGGGCGGCTGCGCGGGTTTGACGGACTGTCGCGGATCGACCTCGAAAGCGACGTCTCGGGCACTGTCGAGGCCCTGGGTCAGCCCGTTCAACGGGCGATTGCCGATCTTGCGCGCGCTGGCGACGGCAATCTGCTTGGCCCGCTGGCCGACAAGGCCGGCTCGGCGCTGCGCCGCGAGGCGCGTGGCGGAACCTTCAAAGTCTCGCTTGTCGCCAGACGCACGCCCGATGGCGACAGCCTTGTCGTTCCCGGCGCGGTGCTGCGTGGCAGGAGCGGCCAACCTCTCGTTTCGCTCTCACGCTTGCAGGTTCGCGCGGGGCAGGGTGCCCCGCAGATTCTGGCTGGCGGCTTCCAGACGGGCGGACCCGATCTACCGCGCATAAGCGGGACTGTCCGCCGGATCGATGGGGGCGGCTTCTCGGCGAATATGGCCATGGCCGAATATGCCGTCGGCGATTCGCGGCTCGCCATGCCGGGGATGGATGTGGTGCAGCGCGGCGGGCGGCTCGACTTCACCGGAGAAATGCGGCTGAGCGGCGCAATTCCGGGAGGCCGCGCCGACAATCTGGTGCTGCCGGTTTCGGGTGACTGGCGGATTGGATCGGAAATCGCGGTGTGGCGAAGCTGCACTCCCGTGAGCTTCGACCGGTTGAAGCTGTCCGACCTCGCAATCTCGAAGCGTAGCATTTCGCTGTGCCCGCCAAGTGGCGGCGCCATCGTGCGTTCGGGGCCATCGGGGCTGAAAGTGGCGGCGGGAATTCCTTCGCTCGATCTGGCCGGAGCACTGGGCCAGACACCGATTCGCGTGGCGAGCGGGCCGCTCGGTTTCGCCTGGCCCGGAAATCTCGCGGCGCGGCACGTCGACGTTACGCTGGGTCCAGCGCGTTCGGCCTCGACCTTCCGCCTGAGCGATCTGTCGGCGCGGCTGGGGAGTGATATCGCGGGCAGTTTCGGCGGAGCCGAGGTCAAGCTCGACGCGGTGCCGCTCGACTTGTCAGAGGTTTCGGGGCGCTGGCGCTACGCCAATGGCGTGCTCACGCTTTCCCGGGCGGCACTGCGCGTGTCGGACCGCGAACAGGTCGATCGCTTCGAGCCGCTGGTGGCGCGCGACGCGACGCTGCGCCTTGTCGACAATCGTATCGTTGCCGAGGCATTGCTGCGCGAGCAGACGAGCGACCGGGAAGTGTTGCGCGCCGAGATCCGTCACAATCTTGCTACGGGCGTCGGAGATGCCGACCTGCTGGTGAGCAATCTGGTTTTCGACCGGCAGTTGCAGCCCGACACGCTGACCCATCTGGCGCTTGGTGTCATCGCCAATGCGCGCGGCGCGGTACGCGGCAGTGGCCGGATCGACTGGAACGAGACGGATCTCACCAGCACCGGCAGGTTTTCCACCGATTCGCTTGATTTCGCCGCGGCTTTCGGGCCTGTGACCGGCGCATCGGGAACAATCGAGTTCACAGACCTGCTCGGCCTTGTCACTGCTCCGAACCAGACGCTGCGCGTCGCGTCGATCAATCCGGGCATCGAAGTCAACGACGGCCGGGTGACCTATGCGCTGCTTCCGGGCAACGTGCTGCAAGTGAAGGGCGCGCGCTGGCCGTTCATGGATGGAACGTTGCGGCTGCGCCCCGTCGACATCGAGATCGGGACCGATCATTCGGTGCGCTACGTGCTGGTCATCAATGGCATCGACGCCGCGCGTTTCGTCCAGCACCTCGAAATGGGCAATCTGGCAGCCACCGGCACTTTCGATGGGCGACTGCCCCTGATCTTCGACAAGGATGGCGGGCGCATCGAGCGCGGACGGCTCACCTCGCGCGAGCCCGGCGGTAACTTGTCCTATGTCGGCGAACTGACTTACGAGGATCTTTCGCCCATGGGGAATTTCGCGTTCGACGCCTTGCGATCGATCGATTTCAGGCAGATGGGTATCCAGCTCGACGGACCGCTGGACGGCGAGATCATTACGCGGGTGGCCTTCGAAGGCATCAGTCAGGGCGAGGCGGCATCAAGCAACTTCGTTACTAAGCGCATCGCGAAACTGCCGATCGTCTTCCGGCTCAACATTCGCGCGCCGTTCATCCAACTCGTTACCTCGATGCGTTCGCTCTACGATCCGGAATATATCCTCGATCCGCGCGTATTGGGCATTGCCGGAACCGCCGATGCCCCCGCAACGCGACCTAAATCAAATGTTCAGCCTTCAGAAAGCGATAAGACGCCATGATC
>JAGREJ010000036.1:0-5095 GCA_020446595.1 Novosphingobium sp.
CACACCTTCTTCGAGATGCTCGGTAATTTCTCGTTCGGCGACTATTTCAAGGAACAGGCGATCGAGCACGCCTGGACCCTTCTGACCCGCGAATGGGAAATACTCGCCGATCGCCTTACCGTCACGGTCTATCATACCGACGATGAAGCCTTCGACCTGTGGCGCAAGATTGCCGGACTTCCCGAAGAACGCATCATCCGCATCGCCACTTCGGACAATTTCTGGTCGATGGGCGATACCGGTCCGTGCGGTCCCAGCTCGGAAATCTTTTACGACCACGGCAGTCATATCCCCGGTGGACCTCCAGGTAGTCCGGACGAGGATGGCGACCGTTTCGTCGAGATCTGGAATCTCGTCTTCATGCAGTTCGACCAGCGCGCCGATGGCGAGCGGGTCGATCTGCCTCATCCATCGATCGATACCGGGATGGGCCTCGAACGTATCGCCGCCGTGCTGCAGGGCGTACACGACAATTACGATACGGACACCTTTCGCACGCTGATCTCCGCTTCGGAGAATGTCGTGGGCGTTGCGGCCGAAGGCGCGCACCGCGCAAGCCACCGTGTTCTTGCCGATCACCTGCGTTCGACCAGCTTCCTGCTCGCCGATGGCGTGCTGCCTTCGAACGAGGGCCGTGGTTATGTGCTGCGCCGGATCATGCGCCGCGCCATGCGTCATGCGCATCTGCTCGGTGCCAGCGAACCGGTCATGCACCGTCTGGTGCCGACGCTGGTCGATGAAATGGGCAACGCCTATCCCGAGCTGATCCGCGCTCAGGTGCTGGTCGAGGAAGTGCTGGAGCGTGAGGAGGTGCAGTTCCGCCGCACTCTCGCCAACGGCCTGAAATTGCTGGATGAAGCGGCGGGGGCCATGTCGTCGGGTGACAGTCTGTCCGGCGATGTCGCCTTCCGGCTCTACGACACCTACGGTTTCCCATACGATCTCACCGAGGACGCGCTGCGCGAACGAGGCATCGGCGTCGATCGCGCGGGCTTCGACGCGGCCATGGCCGAACAGAAGGCGGCGGCGCGCGCGGCCTGGAAGGGCTCTGGCGAAGCCGCGGACAGCGAGGTCTGGTTCGACATTGCCGACCGCGAGGGATCCACCGAGTTCACCGGATATGGCGCAACGTCCGGCGATGGGCAGGTCGTGGCGCTGGTGCGCGATGGCGCCGAGGTTGAGGCAGCAAGCTCGGGCGACGAGGTCATGGTGCTTGCCAACCAGACGCCCTTCTATGGCGAAAGCGGCGGGCAGGTTGGCGATTCGGGCACGATAACCGGTGCGGAGGGGTTGCGTCTGGTTGTGTCCGACACGGCAAAGCCGCTCGGAAGGCTGCATGTTCACCGCGCTACGGTTGAGGCGGGCACGATCCACAAGGGCGACACCGTGCATCTGGCCGTCGATGACGAACGCCGCACGGCGATCCGCGCCAACCACTCGGCCACGCATCTGCTGCACGCTGCGCTGCGTCGGCGGCTTGGCGGACACGTCACTCAGAAAGGTTCGATGGTCGCCGCCGACCGCCTGCGGTTCGACTTTTCGCATCCCAAGGCGCTCACCGACGAAGACATCGCCGCGATCGAGGGAGAAGTTAACGCCGAGATTCGCGCCAACGAAGCTGTCTCGACTCGCCTTATGACTCCCGATGATGCCATCGCCGCCGGGGCCATGGCGCTGTTCGGCGAGAAGTACGGCGACGAAGTACGGGTGCTTTCGATGGGTCGCACCGCGTCGGACGACGAGGGCCGCGCCTATTCGGTCGAACTGTGCGGTGGCACTCATGTCGGTGCTACCGGCGACATCGGCTTGATGCGCATCGTATCGGAAAGCGCGGTCAGCTCGGGCGTGCGCCGGATCGAGGCATTGACCGGCGAGGGCGCACGCAAGTGGCTGGTCGATCGCGAGGATGCGCTCAAGCAGGCGGCGAGTCTGCTCAAGACCGCGCCTGATGAGGTCACATCGCGTGTCACGGCCTTGCTCGACGAACGCAAGAAGCTCGAACGCGAACTGGCCGAAGCGAAAAAGGCGCTGGCGCTGGCTGGCGGTGCATCGGGCGGTGCTTCGTCCGCCGACATTGACGCGGATGAGGAAATCGGCGGGGTAAAATTTTCCGGCCAGGTGATAGAGGGGCTCGATGCCAAGGAACTTCGCGGCCTGCTCGATCAGGCAAAGCAGCGGCTCGGCTCCGGCATTGCCGCTATCTGCGCGGTGAACGACGGCAAGGCGGCTTTCGCGGTTGCCGTTACCGATGATCTGACCGAACGCTTCAGCGCAGTCGATCTGGTGCGCGCCGGGGTTGAGGCGCTGGGCGGCAAGGGCGGTGGCGGCAGGCCCGACATGGCGCAGGGCGGTGGACCCGATGGTGACAAGGCGGGCGAGGCGATTGCAGCTGTCAAATCGATGCTGGCGAAATAGGAGCAGTGCCATGAGCGGATCGCGCCTTACCATTAGCCGGAAGATCAGCCTGGGCGGTGTGATCGTCGGATTCTGCGCTGCCGCGGCCAGTCCGGCGCTGGCGGACGCGGCGGAGAAGGATGTCGCAGGCAAGCCGCAACCGCCTGAAGTGGTTGCTGTGCCGCCCGCGCCGCCTCCACCGCCGCCTGTCCCGATCATGCTGCAACGGTCCGAGCGCGGAAGCCGAGCCTCGGGAAGTATGGACGGCGCACCGGTTGTTCTGGACGTGACGGTAATGAAGGGGCGCGAACGGCTCCTGGCCGATTCGCTGACGGTGGGCGGCAGATCGGGCGCGTCGCTCAATCGGAGCAAGTCGCAATATGGCGGTCCATGCCCGGGTGATGACGAATCGTCGCGATCGATGCGTTCCTTGAACGAGAGCCTTCGCCTAAACATCTACCCATCACGAAACCGTGACAGCGATCCCGAAAGTTTCCGGGTCAGCCTTTCCGTACAGAGTCCCTGGGGAGACTGCGCTTCGCAGGGAAGCAACTCGCTTGGAATTGAACGGAATCTGGCCTTGAATCCGGGACAGTCGCAAGTGCTGGAAGGCCCGGACGGCCTGACGCTGCGAATTTCGCGACGGAAATAGACGGATTACGTGTCGCGTTCCTGCAACGTCGCAGAGCGCAGCGTGGGACGCTGTTCGAGCTCGCCCTCTTCCATGATCTGGTCGCGCAACCTGTCGCGCATCTCGTGGATCGAGACGATCACCGGCCCCATCGGAACGCCCAGATCGACCAGCACGGCTTCTGACAGTTGCAGCGAGCTTTCGAGCGTTTCGGGCACGGCGTGCGATGCGCCGTCGCGGTAGAGTGCGGCGGCATGGCTGGCATCGCGCGCGCGCGCGATGATCGGCAGGTCCGGGCACTGGGTGCGTAGTCGCTTGACGATGTGGTGCACGGCAACCGGTTCGTCCATGGTGATGATAACGGCGGTGGCTTCCTCGGCGCCTATCCGCATCAGTGCGTTGCCGCTCGATGCATCGCCGAATGTCACCGTGTATCCGTCCAGGCGGCCCTGGGTGACCAGATCTGTGTCGGCGTCGATCGCGACGTAGGGTTTTTCGTGCTTATCCAGCATGTCAGCCACCAGGCGACCGACCCTGCCGAAACCGACGATGATAGCCCGTTCCACGCCGGTGTTGCTATCTGGTACGGGCAGGGGCTCGATGCTGTCGACCCGGCGCGCCGCCACCTTGCCGAGCAGGGCAAGAATCGGGGTGACCGTGAGGCCGATAGCGGTGACGATTTGCCAGAACTGTGCCGTGCCGGGTTGGATCAGCTGGGCAGTGGTCGCCGCGCTGAGGACAATGAGCGTCGTTTCAGACGGACTCGACATCAGGATTCCGGCTTCGGTGGAGGTGCCGCGCCGGGCCCCCATCAGTCGCAACAGAAGCCCAGTAACGAACGCCTTGAGCAGCACGACTCCGACCGTCGCGGTCAGGATGGTTCCCAGATTCTGCCATACCGCGCGCAGATCGATGCTCATGCCGATGGTGATGAGAAAAATGCCGAGCGCCAGGCCCTTGAACGGTTCTGTGATGTGTTCGACTTCGGCATGGTATTCGGTTTCGGCGATCAGCAGACCAGCAATCAGCGCGCCGACGATCGGCGATAGGCCTGCTGCCGCAGTCGCCAGCGAGGCCGCGATCACGACCAGCAGGCTCGCTGCAAGGAAAAGCTCCGGGCTTTTTGTTCGCGCTGCCTGGGCGAACAGTCGGGGCAGGAGCAGTCTGCCGATCACCAGCAGCCCGGCGATCACCGCCGCACCGATCATCAGCGTGCGTGTCAGGCTGCCTTCGTCGGCAACTGCATGGGGGGCGAGAGCACCCAGCAGGAAGATGATCGGGACAATGGCGATGTCCTCGAACAGCAGCATCGAAAGGGAGGCGCGACCGACCGCCGTGTTTGTGTTGGTGATGCGCAGCACCAGCGCGGTGGAGGACAGTGCCAGCGCAAGGCCAAGCGCCACCGCTCCGGGAAGCGCCTGCCCCCCTGCCGCCAGCACGAAAGTCAGCAGAGCTCCGCAGACGATGAGTTCGAGCGCGCCAAGGCCGAAAACCAGACGTCTCAGCGCCCAGAGCCTGTCGAACGACAGTTCCAGCCCTATCGAAAACAACAACAGGACGATGCCAAGCTCTGCGAATATTCCGAGCCCCTCCGGGTCGCTGATCGTAATGTGAGCCAGCAGCGGATATTCGAACACGAACCGACCCAGGCCGTAGGGTCCGACCAGTAGTCCGACGAGGATAAACCCGATGATCGGGGTAATACGGAAACGCGCGAATACCGGAATCACAAGGCCCGCGGCGCCGAGAATGACGAGTGCGTCCGAAAGGACGGGGGATGCGAGTTCACCTGCGGCCATGGTCAGGTTATGGCATGGCACCTGCCGGTGTCACAAGCAAAGGAGGCCCCAGGATGGCAGAGTCTGCGGATGTAGTTGTCGTGGGGGGCGGTCCCGCCGGCATGATGGCGGGCCTGCTGCTCGCGCGGGCGGGTGTTTCGACGCTCGTACTGGAGAAGCACGCGGATTTCTTTCGCGATTTCCGGGGCGACACGGTTCATCCCTCGACCATGGAGGTGATCGACCAGCTTGGCATGCTGAACCGGTTCCTTGAGCGCCCGCACGACAAGGT
>JAGREJ010000036.1:5199-6467 GCA_020446595.1 Novosphingobium sp.
TTCCTGCGCGATGAGGCGGTCGCTTTCCCCGCGTTTCGGCTGGAAATGGAGGCCGAGGCGACCGGATTCGTCGAGGATCAGGGCCGGATTGCCGGTGTGCGCCTTGCCGATGGTCGTGAGATCAGGGCCGACAAGCTGGTGCTGATGGCGGACGGGCGCGGGTCGCTGGTGCGCAAGCTGAACATGCTGGCCGTCAACCAGCTTGGCGCACCGATGGACGTGTTCTGGTTTCACCTGCCCAAGGCGCCGCATGACGGCGAGGTGCTGCGCGGCGCCATCGACACCGGACACATGGCGATCCTGATAGACCGTCGTGACTATTGGCAGGCGGCTTTCCTCATTCCCAAAGGAAGCGCCGAGGAAGTGAAGGCGCGCGGGATGGGCTGGCTGCGCGACCAGTTCGCCGCCCTGTTTCCGGAACTGGACCTGTCGGGCGGGCTGGGGAGTACCGACGACCTGTTTCTGCTCTCGGTGGCGCTGGACCGGCTGGAATGCTGGCACCGGCCCGGCCTGCTGGCGATCGGCGATGCCGCCCATGCCATGTCGCCGATTGGCGGGATCGGCATCAATCTTGCCATTCAGGACGCGGTCGCCGCAGCCAACGCGCTGGCCGCGCCGCTGGCGGGGGGAGAGCATGTCGATTCGATCCTGCAACGGGTGCAAAAGCGCCGCGAATGGCCCACGCGGGTGATCCAGCGCGGGCAAAAACTGGCTCAGGACAATATCATCGGCGCGGTGCTTTCCGGCAGGCCGATCACGCGCGCGCCATGGCCGGTGCGCATGCTCGACCGCTTCCCGCTGCTGCGCCGCGTTCCGGGCCGGATCATCGGCCTGGGCGTGCGGCGCGAGCGGGTGGAATCGCCAAAAGTGTAACCCCTCTCCGAAGTGGAGAGGGGTGAGCGGCGTCAGGCCGCCTTGGCCATTTCCGCTTCGAGGTTGACCACGATCGCTTCGAAGAACTGCTCGGTGGTCATCCATGCCTGATCCGGGCCGATCAGCAGCGCCAGATCCTTGGTCATCTTGCCGCTTTCGACCGTCTCGATGCAGACCCGCTCAAGCGTTTCGGCGAACTTCACAACCTCGGGAGTCTCGTCGAAGGTGCCGCGGTAATAGAGGCCGCGGGTCCAGGCGAAAATCGAGGCGACCGGGTTGGTCGAGGTGGCATTGCCCTTCTGGTGTTCGCGGTAGTGGCGGGTCACGGTGCCGTGCGCGGCTTCCGCTTCCACCGTCTTGCCGTCGGGGGCCAGCAGCACCGAGGTCATCAGGCC
>JAGREJ010000291.1:0-3078 GCA_020446595.1 Novosphingobium sp.
GAAATTGACCTTGGTGAGCTTGGTAATCGCGAAATAACGCTCCCCGTCCCTGGGCGCGCGGATCTCGCCCTCAACGGTATCGCCGGTCCTCAGGCCCCATTTGCGGACCTGGTTGGGCGAAACGTAGATGTCGTCGGGTCCGGCGAGATAGTTAGCTTCGGGGCTGCGCAGGAAGCCGAAACCATCGGGCAGCACCTCGATGGTGCCCAGCCCCATGATTTCCTCGCCATCTTCGGCCACTTCCTTGAGGATGCCGAACATGATGTCCTGTCGGCGCATCGTCGATGCGCCCTCAACCCCCAGCTCCTCGGCCATTTCGACCAGCTCGGCCGGGGTCTTTTCCTTGAGTTCTTTCAAATGCATTTCGTGGGATTCCGGATGGAAAAATTGGGAAAGACCGGCAGGTCGTCGGGCTCGGAGAAAGCAGACCGGGCCGCGTCTTGATACGCTGCCCCTCGGGCCGGTGCGTGGCAGATAGGCCCTCGCCGAGCCCCGGTCAACGCATCAAAAAGGTTTTGCGATCACCAGCACCACGATCAGCGCCGCAGCCAGACCCGGCACCTCGTTGAGCAGGCGAAGCTGCTTACCGCTCAATGTGTCCTCACCCCTGGCGAGCTTCTTCGAATAGCTCACCATCCAGCCATGATAGCCTGTGAGCGCCAGCACCAGCACGAATTTGGTCAGGAACCAGCCCTGGTGGAACGCATCGGTCGAAAGGGCGAGAGCAAGACCCAGAACCCAGACCACGATCAGCGATGGCGTAAGGATGATCTTGCGCAGCTTTGCCTCACGCTCGATCCAGCGATCCGCCTCTGGCGAACCGCGCTCGGCTTCCTGATGATAGACGAAATAGCGGGGCAACATGAACAGCCCAGCCATCCAGAAGATCACGAAGATGACATGGCCCGCCTTGAGCCAGAGATAGGTCGTGGCAAGAAGTTCGCTCATTGAGGCCGTCTAGCGTTCCGGATAACGTCCGTCATCCCTGCCCCGTCACTTTCGCCAGTTCCGCACCACCGACAGCAATCGTTCCACGTGGCCAATCGGCGTATGCTGGCCAATGCCATGGCCCAGATTGAACACGTGCGGCCGTTCGGCAAAGGCATCAAGAATCGCGCAGGCGCGCGCATCGAGCTCATCGCCGCCGGCAAGCAGCAACAGCGGATCGAGATTGCCCTGGACAGGAAGATCGCCGGGCAGCACCCTGGCAGCCCACAGGGGATCGATCGTCTCGTCGAGCCCGAGCGCATCGACTTTCGTTTCGCGGGCATAGGCCACAAGCTTCTCACCCGCGCCCTTGGGAAAACCGATGACCGGAATCTCGGGAAAGCGCGCCTTGAGCGCCGCAACGATGGCTGCATTGGGCGCGATCACCCAGCGTTCGAATTCGGACGGGGCAAGACTGCCCGCCCAGCTATCGAACAGTTGCACGGCTTCGGCTCCTGCCGCGATCTGTCCGGCTAGATAGGTAATCGTTGTCGCCGTGATTGCATCGACGATAGCCTGAAATCCGGCACGATCCTGATAGGCCATGGCGCGCGCGTCGTGCTGGTCGCGGCTGCCCTCCCCCGCCACCATATAGGTCGCCACGGTCCAGGGGCTGCCCGCGAAGCCGAGCAGCGTGCGCTCGCTGCCCAGCGAGGCGCGGACTTTCGACACCGTCTCGTAGATCGGCGTCAGACGTTCCGGCACGGCATGCAGGCTGTCCAGCGATGCATCGACCAGCCTTGGCGAGAGATGCGGACCCTCGCCTGCGAGAAATTCCAGCTCCTGCCCCATCGCATAGGGCACAATCAGGATATCCGAAAACAGGATTGCGCCGTCGAAGCCGAAACGCCTGATCGGTTGCAGCGTGATTTCGGCTGCCGCATCGGTATCGTAGACCAGGGCAAGGAAGCCGCCCTTGCGCTCCCTGAGGGCACGATACTCGGGCAGGTAGCGCCCTGCCTGGCGCATCAGCCAGACCGGGCGTGTCGGCAGGTTCTCGCCGCGCAGGGTGCGAAGCAGAAGACCGGGCATGCAGTGAGTCCAATCAATAAATAATAGATTTATATAAGGATTGTAGGAGTCTGTTGGTCGTGTGGAAATCGGGGATAGGCGCTCCTTGCCCGATTTCTCCCGCCGTGAACAGGGTAGGGTGCTTCCCGAATCGCCGCATCAGCGTGTCAAGGCGAGCTTATCCCCGCTGTCCCCAGCATGTGGGCAGGACAATCGACATGTGGGACACTTGCTCAGGGTTGCGCCGGAATCGGGGACGTAATCTGCCCCCATAGTTGTCAGTCGATTTTTCCCGTGGTTTATGCTGGCTGCTTTCCACACGCCGGAAGCGCATCGTGCTCCGGCTCATTCAATGGCGAACATGTCGCGCGTCAACCTTCATCTCCTGTCCGATTCGACCGGCGAAACGCTCGAAATGATTGCCAAGGCGGCGCTTGCCCAGTTCGACGATACCGAAGTGGTGCGCCATTTCTGGCCGATGGTGCGATCGCAACAGCACCTCGACCGCATTCTCGGCGAGATTACCTCAAATCCCGGTCTCGTGCTCTACACCCTGGTTAACGAGAAGACCCGCACGGCGCTTGAAGAGCAATGCACCGCGCGCGGAATGCCGGCCGTGCCGGTGCTCGATGTTGTGACCGATGCGCTGGAGGATCTGCTCGGCCAGGAAGCCCATGGTCGCCCCGGTCGCCAGCACAAGCTCGACGATGCCTATTTCGCCCGCGTCCATGCGATTCAGTATACCATTGCCCATGACGATGGCGTCGCCTGGGAAGACTGGGAGGAAGCCGACATCGTCCTGGCCGGGGTCTCGCGCACATCGAAGACGCCGACCAGCATCTATCTCGCCAATCGCGGCTACAAGGTCGCGAATATTCCCATCGTGGTCGAAAGTCCGCCGCCGCCTGCGCTCTATGGTCTGCGTCGACCGCTCGTCGTTGGCCTGACGACCGCACCCGAACGGCTGGTGCAGGTGCGTCGCAATCGCCTGATCTCGCTCAGCCAGTCTCCCGACACCGACTATGTCGATAATGACAGGGTTTCGGAGGAAGTGAAATATGCCCGGCGCATGTTCGCCGA
>JAGREJ010000291.1:3135-7688 GCA_020446595.1 Novosphingobium sp.
GTCATCAACCTGTACAACGAACGCCGGTTACAGCCCGGCGAAGGTCTCGACGCCGACCAGTCCGAATGACACTGATTCTCGCCTCGAAAAGCGCCTCGCGGCAGGCCATGTTGCGCCAGGCTGGAGTGTCCTTCACGGCGCTGCCTGCCGATGTCGACGAACGCGCGCTGGAAGCGGATATGGCCGGCGCCGCTCCGGCAGACGTGGCGCTGGCTCTGGCGCGGGCCAAGGCGCTGGCGATAGAAAACGACGTGAATCCGGTGCTCGGCAGCGATTCTCTGGTCGAGGTCGATGGCAGGCGCTTCGACAAACCGGGCAGCAGGGACGAAGCTGAGGCGCACTTGAGGTTCTTCTCGGGCAAGGAAATGCGGCTTCATTCCGCAGCCGCACTGGCGCGAGGTGGACAAATCGTTTGGGAGCATGGCGAGATCGCAAGATTGCAGGTCCGCCAGCTCTCCGAAGGCTTCATCGAAAGCTATCTTGATGCCGAATGGCCGGCGGTATCCGGCTGCGTCGGCGTGTTCCGTATCGAAGCGCGCGGCGTGCACCTGTTCGAAAGCATCGAAGGGAGCCATTTCACGGTGCTGGGCATGCCCTTGTTATCCGTGCTGGCGGCGCTGCGCGATCTGGGTGAGCTGGTGTCATGACGGGCAAACCCTATGCCGAGGTGATCGGCGATCCGATCGCGCATTCGAAATCGCCCACGATCCACAATTTCTGGCTGGGCAAGCTCGGGATCGATGCCGAGTACCGAGCTTGCCATGTGAAGCCGGACAAGCTTGCGGACTATTTCGCTAGCAGGAATGTCGATGACCACTGGCGCGGCTGCAATGTTACGATGCCGCACAAGCAGACAGTCATGCCGCTCATGGATGAGTTGAGCCCGGTGGCTGAGCGGATCGGTGCGGTGAACACGGTGATTATGCGCGATTACTATATGATCGGCGACAACACGGATGGCGTCGGCTTCATGGAGCCGCTGAGACAGTTCCTTTCGTCGCAGACTTACCGCTTTGCCTCACTCGTCGGAGCAGGCGGTGCAGCCAGGGCGATTGCCGACGCATTGGCCTCTGAGAGCTTCACTCTGATCTCGTACAGCAGAAATCCCGCCAAGGCAGACGAAGAGATTGGGCGATACATCTGGGACAAGGACTTGCTCTTGCCGTTGTCCAACTTGTTCAAGCCATGCAAATCAGATGAAGTTATCGAGGCCGACGCTGATCGGTTTGATTTGTTGATCAACGCCAGCCCGCTGGGAATGATTGGCCATGATCCTCTCGACATAGATCTCGGCTGGTTGCCGAGGGCTTCGGTGGTTTATGATATTGTTACAACGCCGGTTGAAACTGACTTGCTAAGGCGGGCTCGCGCTAAAGGCCTCTCCACGATTGATGGACTTGCGATGCTGATTGGGCAAGCCGCGAAGGCGTTCGAAAAATTCTTCGGAGAGTTGCCGCCACGCGAACATGACGCCGAACTGCGAAGGTTGCTCACCCAATGACCAAACCCTTCATTCTCGGCCTCACCGGTTCGATCGGCATGGGCAAGTCGGCCGTCGCGGCGATGTTTCAGGGCCTCGACGTGCCGGTTTTCGACGCCGACGCCGCCGTTCACGAGCTGCAAGGGCCGGGTGGCGCATTGCTCGAATCCATCGAAGAGGAGTTTCCCGGCACAACCGGTCCGGAAGGCGTCGACCGCCAGAAGCTCGGCGCGGCGGTGTTCGGTGACAAGGACAAACTCAAGCGGCTCGAACATATCGTCCATCCCGCCGTCGGGGCGATGCGGCAGCAATTCCTCAAGGACAATGCCCGCGAACAAATCATCGTGTTCGATATTCCCCTGCTGTTCGAAAAAGGCGATCCTGCAAAATCCGGTGTCGATGCCGTGGTGGTGGTCTCCGCCCCTGCTGAAGCCCAGCGCGAGCGGGTGCTGGCAAGGCCGGGCATGACCGTAGAGAAATTCGAGCACATTCTCGGGCTCCAGGTGCCCGACGCGGAAAAGCGCGCGCGCGCTGACTACGTCATCGACACCGGAACCTCGCTTGCCGAGACGCGCCATGCGGTCCAGGCCCTGGTGCATCGCCTGCGAGGCCAGAATTAGCCGCGCGAAGTGCTTGCGTCGCACCGTGTTCGGGCCGATATAGACTGCAAATGCGCGAGATAATTTTCGATACCGAAACGACAGGGCTCGACCCGAGCACGGGGGACAGGCTGGTCGAGATCGGTTGCATCGAAATGGTCAACCGCGTGACCACCGGCAAGACCTGGCACTGCTATTTCAATCCCGAACGCGGAATGCCGCCCGATGCCGAGCGCATCCACGGGTTGAGCGACGCCTTTCTCGCCGACAAGCCCCTGTTCCACGCCAAGGCGCGGGAATTCCTCGACTTCATCGCCGATTCTCCGCTGGTCGCGCACAATGCCGGGTTCGATTTCGGTTTCATCAATGCCGAACTGACGCGTTGCGGCATGGAACCGGTTTCCACGGATCGCATGATCGACACCGTTGCCATGGCGCGCGCACGCCATCCCGGCGCCAAGAACTCGCTCGATGCGTTGTGCACGCGCTACGGCATCGACCGCAGCCATCGCACGCTGCATGGCGCGCTGCTCGATGCCGAGTTGCTGGCGCAGGTCTATGTCGAACTGACCGGCGGGAGGCAGATCGGCCTCGAACTGGTGGCCGAAGTCGCGGTCGAGACCAGCGTGACGCGCCTTGTCAGGCCGGCGGATCAGATTTTCCGGCCGGCGCGGCCGCATCGGGCCAGTTCCGAAGAGCTCGCCGCGCATGCAGAATTTCTCAAGACGGTTTCCGCCCCGCTGTGGGGCAGGCCGTTATCGCCTTCAGGAGAATGACTTCAATGGACATCCGCGTTTCCGGGCATCAGATCGATACTGGTGAAGCACTGCAGACCCATGCAACCGACCGATTGACCGCGATTGTCGACAAATACTTCAGCCGGGCGATCTCGTCCCACGTCACCTTCGGCAAGGCGCCTGCGGGCGGCTTCCGATGCGACATCATCATGCACGTCATGCACAACCTTGTGCTCAAGGCGACGGGATCGGCGCACGATGCCCACATCGCGCTCGATCAGGCTGCCGAGAAGATCGACAAGCAGTTGCGGCGCTACAAACGCCGCCTCAAGGACCGGCACGAGCAGACCGCCCATGCCCAGGCGCAGGAGGACGCGGCCTACACGATCTTCGAGGAACCATCTTCGGAAGACGAGGAAATTCTCGTCGATGCCCCGGTGGTTATTGCCGAGACCCGTGTCGACATTCCCGAAGCCACGGTTTCGGATGCGGTGATGATGCTCGATCTGCGTAACACTTCGGCACTGTTCTTCAAAAATGCTGGAACCGGCCGCCATAATATGGTTTACCGCCGCGGCGATGGCTCGATCGGCTGGGTTGAACCGTCCTGAGACCTGCCGCGACGCGGGTCTGCCAAGCGGAGGAGAGACTTCACCGTGCGTTTAGCGCGCGTTGAAGGCCACCAATTGACGCTCGTGAGCGCCAAGGCAACGTCAGAGTATCAATGAGCTTTCATTTCAAGATCGTTCCTGAAGCCGTGGGCTTTGCCGATCCCCGGTCGAAGGGGGAAGTCATCGAACAGCTCGCCGCGCTGATCGCGCAGGTCTATGCGCTCGATCGGTCTACTCTTGAAACACGTCTGACCGAGCGCGAAGCCATTGGCAGCACCGGCTTTGGCCGCGGTGTGGCGATACCGCACGCGCGGATTCCCGGTCTCAAGCTGCCGATCGCGGGCTTTCTCAAGCTGGCGCGCCCCGTCGATTTCGGTTCGGCGGATGGCGAGCCGGTCAATCTCGTTTTCGGTCTTGTTTCGCCCGATCAGGCAGGCGCGACGCACCTTCAGGCACTGGCGGCGATTTCCCGGTTGATGCGCGAAGAAAGCGTCCATCTGGCGTTGAGCGCGGCACGGAGCGAGGAAGAGCTTTTCGGATTGCTGGCCAATGTCATCGATCGCGACGCAGCCTGACGAATCCGGCGCGTCGCTGCACTGGCGCGCGCTGGAGAGGCTTTACCGGTCGGCGCCGATCAACGAACTGTTCCGTTCGCAACTCGAGGTAACGGGCACCGGCGCGGCGACGATCCGCTTCCTCGTTGAACCGCAAGCCTATCACGCGGCGGGCGCAGCCCATGGCACGGTCTATTTCAAGATGCTCGACGATGCGGCCTTCTATGCCGCGAACACGCTGGTGACCGACCGGTTCCTGCTGACGACGTCGTTCAACCTCCATTTCACGAAACCCGTGCGCGAAGGCGAAGTGATCGCGGAGGGTCGCTGGGTGAGCGGGCGCAAGCGCGTGCTCGTCGCCGAATCGCGGCTGGTCGATGCCGAGGGCGAGGAAATCGGTCGGGGAACCGGCACCTTCATGCGATCGCGCATTCCGCTCTCGAGCCTGCCGGGATACTCCGGCGGCTCGGACTGACGGAGCTCCGTCCCGATGGAAGCGCGGCTGCCCGCCCATGTCGAGGTGGCGGCGCTGATTCGGCAGGTCCAGGCCGAGGGCGGCTTTGCGACCGTGC
>JAGREJ010000037.1:0-4241 GCA_020446595.1 Novosphingobium sp.
CTGCTTGCCTGGGGAATTGCAATGACCAGCCGTCAGGCGGGGCACTTCTTCTTCGAGCCGAAAGGCTATGACGAGGTCAACGATTGCACCCATGAGTACAAGGAAGAGGTGAAGGTCGGCTACAACCTTGCCCGCAAGGTCGTGCTGATGGGCCTCTGGGCGTTCAGCCTGCTGCTGCTGCTGGCCGAGCCCACGCTGTTCGGGGTGTTCGCCCCGCACACCAGCCCGGCCGAATTTTTCGACCATCTTGGCCTGATGTGGCTGGTCCTCGGTATCGGTGGGCTGGTCTTCCGGGTGCTCCAGCTCTTCGTGATCCGCGATGTCGAAACCGGACTGGTGTGGGCCACCAAGATCGTCACCGATCCGTTCAACGACTTCCTGCTGTATCACCGCTCGCCGCCGCAACTGGTTCGCAACGCTCTGGCGTGGCGTCCGGCCGGTCGCTGAATGTCAGGGGCGGCGCAACAAGCTGCCGCCCATTTCCTTCATCAGCCGCCGCTTCAGTGCCTTGTCAGCATCCCCGGCAGGGCGCCACCACCAGCCATCGTCGCGCATGGCGCGCGCGGCGGCGATGAAGCGTTCGCAGACCTCGGCGAAATCCCCTTCGCTGTAGGCCATGTTGAAGATGAACCTGCCGGTGCCGACCCAGCTCAGCGCAAGGCCCTGCGCGCGCAGGTAGAATTGGAGCATCCAGTGGTAGCGGGAGGCCTGTTCGTAGTTGACGGTCCAGATGGTGCCGAGGTTCGAGACGCTGACCGGCAGGCTCTCACTTGCGAGCTTGCGATTGAGAATCTCGGCTCTGGCGTTCCAGCGTTCGTCAATCCCGTCATAGGCGGCCCGCGCGGAAGGCGTTTCCATATGGCGAAGGAAGGCGTCCATCGCGCCCATCACATGCGGATGCGAATTGAACGTCCCCCGCGCGAAACAGATGTCGGCGGGCCGGTCGTCGCGGAAGCGTTTCATCAGATCTGCGCGACCGCACAGCACACCCACCGGCAAGCCTCCGCCGAGTGTCTTGCCGTAGGTCACCATATCGGGCGAAATGCCGAAATATTCGCAGGCGCCGCGCGGGGCGAGGCGGAAACCGGTGAACACCTCGTCGACGATGAGGACGACGCCTGCTTTCCGGCACGTATCGGCCAGCCGTTTCAGCCAGTCGGAATATCCGGCCCGGTCCGCTCCCTTGCCCTTGCGGCCCGCGACCAGGGTCGAATCTCCCGGTGCGTTGCTGTTGGGGTGCAGCGCCTGAAGCGGGTTGACCAGCACGCAGGCGATGTCCTTGCGCGTCGCGATAACCTTGAGCGCCCGTTCGCTCATGTCGGCGAGGGTGTAGGTATTGTCGGCGGGAAGCGGATTGCCGATGCCCGGCTGCACGTCGCCCCACCAGCCGTGGTAGGCGCCCGCGAAGCGAACGAGGTGCGACTTGCCGGTGTGATAGCGGGCAAGCCTGACCGCCTGCATGACCGCCTCGGTGCCGGACATGTGGAACGACACTTCGTCCAGTCCGGAAATCGCGCGCAGACGCCATACATTGTCGGCAACAATCGGGTGGAGCCCGGCAAGGACCGGCCCCAGTTCCGCAACGGTTTTCGCGCCTTCCTCGATCAGTTGCTTGTAGCGGTCGGTGCCAAGCAGGTTGACGCCGTAGGAGCCGGTAAGATCGTAGAACGCATTGCCGTCGAGATCGAAAATGGAGACCCCTTGCGTCGCCTTGTAGAAATTCCCGCTAGGCAGGCTCTCGCGCACGATTCTGCTGAACTGGAACGGAACCCGGTATGTGCTGGTGAACTGCACGTCGGAAAGGGCCTGCCGCACTTCGGCGGACGCCTTCGCGGTGAGGGGAAAACGCTCGTGATAGATCGCGGAGAGTCGTTCGAATCCCTCTTCCCGCTTGCGCGCGACGTCTTCGGGCGGATCGTCCGCGCGGAAGAACTCGCTGCGGTCGAACTCGTAGAACGGCGTCATCCGCGCAAGCCGCTTCGCCATCCGGGCGTGACCCGCGAGCGAACGGTGTTTCGCGCGCGACAGCCTGAGGCGCACGAACGCCTTGCGGGACAGCGCGGCCACAAGCGCCGCGCCGCCGGCGGCGAGCGTCATTTCGATAGCGTCCATCGGGTCAGACCGCCAAAGAGCCGGAGGCAAGGCCGATGACATCGCGAGCGAATGTCCTGCGTCTATTCCAGCAAGAGGACATCAACTTTCTCCTCACCAATCGGATTCCGAGGGTGGCGCTGACGCGGTTCATGGGCTGGTTCAGCAAGCTCGAGAATCCCTTCGTCCGGCGCATCTCGATTGCCCTTTGGCGCTTCTTTTGTGACGTTGATCTGACAGAATCGTCAGATGCGGAATTTTCCAGCCTGCATGCTGCTTTCATCCGACGTTTGAGGCCGGATTCCCGGACGATCGATGTCAATCCCGACGTGCTGGCATCGCCGTGCGACGGTATCGTCGGCGCATTCGGAAGGATTTCCGATTGCCGGGCATGGCAGATCAAGGGCTTCGACTACCGGATCGACGATCTGCTGGGGGATAGCGAGGATGCGGCCGATTTCAGAGATGGCTGGTTTGTGACCCTGCGGCTGACGGCCGGAATGTATCACCGCTTTCACGCGCCGCACGATCTTGCCGTCGAGCGCGTGCGCTATATCTCCGGCGATACCTGGAACGTGAATCCCATCGCCCTCAAACGTATCGAGCGGCTGTTCTGCAAGAACGAACGTGCACCCATCTCGGTGCGGCTGGATGCGACAGGCGACCGGCTGATTCTGGTTCCGGTCGCCGCCGTGCTCGTGGCGAGCATCCGCATGCCCTTCCTCGATCCGGTGCGCGGCGCGCGGGCCGGAGGCGAAAGGGTCGTGCCCTGCGACGCGCACTTCGCGAAGGGCGACGAGATGGGATGGTTCGAACACGGCTCGACGATTGTCATGCTGGCACCGTCATGCTGGCGGCCATCGGAAGGGCTCGCCGAAGGGGCACCGGTCCGGTTGGGGGAAAGATTGCTGGTGAAGACTGCCGGTCGATCCTGATCGCCTGGGCCGTTCCGGCTTCCGGCGTTGACCGTCCGGCCAGATGCCGGGGCCGCAATCCTTCGCTTGAAGGACGTCGAGGGGTCTGTATCACCGCGCGACAAGGCAAGAACAACCCGACTTTCCGGGCGAGGCAATCGCTGACCGGTCTTCGGGAGACCAGAGAGGTGGCATGGACGGGCAACGACAGATTCAGGTCAGGGAAGATCGCTCGCCCGGCGGGCTCGTAGCCACCGTCGTGATCGACAATGCCGCGCGCCTCAATTCGATGAACAGCGATCTGATGAAACAGTTCATTTCCGCGCTGGCCGACCTTCGCGAGCGGGAAGACCTGCGCGCGCTGATCCTGACGGGTGCGGGCGAAAAGGCGTTTGTCGGAGGCGCGGACATCAAGGAAATGGCGCGGCTTCGCAAGCCTGACGAGGCGCGCGCCTTCATCTCGCTGGTCCACGAATGTTGTGCCGCAGTACGCGCCGTCCCGGTCCCGACGATTGCGCGAATCAATGGCTATACCTTCGGTGCGGGTCTTGAACTTGCCGCGTCCTGCGACTTGCGCATCGCTTGCGCCGAGGCGGAATTCGGCATGCCGGAAGTCAAGCTGGGGATACCTTCGGTGGTCGAAGCCGCGCTCCTGCCTTCGATTGTGGGCTGGAGCAGGACGCGGCAGATGCTCCTGCTTGGCGAGCCGTTCTCGGCAAGGCAGGCAATGGAATGGGGGTTTGTCGATAGACTGGTGTCCGCAGACGAGCTTGATCCGGCGGTTCAGCAGTGGGTCGATCAGATTGTTTCGGGCGCTCCCCGCGCAATCCGCCTCCAGAAGCAGTTGATCGGACTGTGGGAAGACTTGCCGCTCAACTCCGCGATCGAGGCGGGAATCGACTGTTTCGCATCGGCCTTCGAAACCGAAGAGCCAGAGCGGAAAATGCGCGAATTCCTCGAAATCCAGAAGCGCCGAAAGGGCGAGAGTTAGGTCGACCGGGATTGCCACAATGCCCCGCGTCGGAGCTGACCGGTCAAGCACAATGCCATCCGACAAGCCCTTGCCGGACGGCAACCGGGCACGCTAGGCTGCTGCCGTTCCGGCGCCACTTGTCCGGCGACCGGAGATCGACCAAGGCCTTCAAGGATGGACTGCGCAACTTCCCTGTCTATCCGCACATGTCTTGCCGTAGCGGCTCCCGCGTTGATGCTGTCCGGCTGCATTTCGATGGCGCC
>JAGREJ010000037.1:4289-11187 GCA_020446595.1 Novosphingobium sp.
GGGGCCTATCGCCCGGCTCGCTGGTGGACCGCTTTTGAGGACCCGACGCTGGACCGGCTGGTCGAGCGGACAGTCGACGAAAATCTCGATATTGCCGCAGCGGCGGCTCGTGTGCAGCGCGCGGCCGCACAGGCGCGGCTGGCGAAGTCGGCGCTGTTTCCGCAGGTCAATGCCGAGGCGAATGCGAGCTATTCCGACAGTTCGCTTTCCGGCAGCGCCTTCGGTGGCCTTGGCGGCGGCGGGCTCAGTCGGCTCGAAATCGAAACCTATACGAGCCGGTTGGCGGCATCCTACGAACTCGATCTGTTCGGACGCAATCAGGAAGACCTGCGGGCAAGACGGTCGGACGCCGTGGCTGCGCGCGCCGACCTGGGCGCGGTCCGGCTGACGGCAATGGCGCAGACCATCGCCACCTATTTCGAGATCGTCGATGGGCGCCGCCAGATCGAGCTTGCCGTCCGCAATGCCGATGTGCTGGCCGACCGGGTCGAGCGCACCGAGGATCGCTACAGACGCGGTCTGGTCGAAAGTTTCGAGCTCTATCAGGTGCGCCAGCAGCTTCGCGACGTTCAGGCTTCGCTGCCTCTGCGCGAGGCGGCCTTGCAAGCCACCGAGGGACAACTCGCAATCCTGCTCGGGGCATATCCGCAAGACGCACGCAAGGCGCTGGAAGGGCCGCTCACGCCGCGGCTGGTGTTCGAGCCTGTGCCTGCCGGTCTGCCGTCGGAGCTTCTGCTCCAGCGCCCCGACGTGTTCGCCGCCTGGCAGCGCCTTGAAGCTGCGCGCCATTCCATCGGAGCCCGACGAGCCGAGCGGTTCCCCATGATTCGGCTTAGCGGCGGAATCGGCGGGCAGGCGGGCTCGCCGCAAGACGCCGTGGACTTCGGCCAGAACTGGGCCGCGTCGCTTGCATCGGGCATCGTCGCGCCGATCCTCGATGGCGGAAGGATCAGTGCGAATATCGCGGCGGCGAGGGCGACCTACGACGAGCGCGCGGCAGGCTACGCGAGTGCGGTGCTCAACGCCTACCGCGAAGTGACTTCGGCGACTTCGGACTACGAGGAGAAGCGCCAGCGGTATCGCCTGATCCTCGCCCAGTTGGCGGACGCCGATGCATCGCTCGATCTGCAGGCGCAACGCTTTCAATCCGGGGTCGGCAGCTATATCGCCTATCTCGATGCCATGCTCGCGGTCCAAAGGGTTCAGTCCTCGCTTTCGACAGCGGCGCGAGACGTTGCGCTGTCGCGCCTTGGCGTGCATCGCGCGCTCGGGGGCGACTGGTCCGGCGCGGAAAATGTCGGGCAGGCAAGCGTGAACGGGATCGCCGAACGGCCCTCTGATGCGGGAGACGCGAAGTGAGTCGGCAGGCCAGGCTGGCGCTGGCGGTTCTTGGAGGCGCGATCCTCATCGCGGTCCTCATGGTCGTGCTGCGCTCGCGGCCCGAGGAAGCGCCGCGCGACGAATCCGCTCCACTGGTGCAGTCTGTGCCGCTTGCCAGGGCCACCGGGCCACTGACCGTGCTGGGCTCGGGGACCGTGCAGCCCAGCGAGGAAGTGACAATCGCGGCCCAGATTTCCGGGCGCCTCATCTACGTCAATCCGCAATTCCGCGAAGGCAGCCTTGTCGGATCGGGCACGACGCTGTTCCGCATCGAACCTTCCGACTATCAGAACAGGGTCAGCGCGGCGCAGGCCGAAGTCGCGGCCCAGGCAGTCGCGGTGATGCAGGCCAGCGAGGAAGCCCGCATCGCCAAGGAAGAACTCGGCCGGTTTGCCCAGCGGCGCGGCGCAAGTGATCTCGCGGCGCAGAGCATCGACAGTAACGATTTCGCATCGCGTTTCCTGCGACCGCGCGAGCTCGAAGGTGCTGCCGGTCCGGGCGCGAGCAGTCCCGAGCCGCCGAACCGGCTCGCCACCCGCGAACCGCAATTGCAATCGGCAAGGGCGGCGCGGCAGCGTGCGCTTGCGCAACTGGCCGACGCCCGGCTTGCGCTCGGCCGGACCAGCGTGCGCGCGCCATTCGGCGGACTGGTCAGAAGCGAAACGGCCGCGGTGGGCAAGCTGGTGCAACCCGGTCAGGAACTCGGTTCGATCGTTTCGGCGTCGAGCTATGAAGTTCGCGTTTCACTCACCGAACGCGAAGCGGCGCTGATACCTGGATTGCTCGAATCCCGTTCCAGCCGCATTCCCGCATCGATATTCCTCGATTACGGCGGAAGGAAATGGCGCTGGAGCGCCCATGTCGATCGGGCGGACTCCATTCTCGATCCGCAGACCCGCACGATCGATGTCTTCCTGCGCGTGCCCGATCCGCTGCGTGGCGGCGTGAGCACTGTCGGTGGTAATGCCGGAACGGCGCCGCCGCTGCTTCTGGGCAGCTACGTGCAGGCGGAAATTCTCAGCGGTTCGGATAAACCATACTTCCAGATACCGGTCGAGGCGCTGCGCCCGGACAATACGATCTGGATCGTGACGGGCGGCACACTGCGCATTGTGCGGGTGGAAGTCCTGCAACGGACCGACCGCGTGGCCAACGTGACCATGAAGGTCGCGCCTGCCAAAGGCGCCAGGGTCGTTATCAGCCCCCTGCGCACGCCGGTCGATGGCATGAAGGTGCGCACCGAACAGCCTCAGGCCAAGCCCGCCAGGCCCAAGACCGATGGCTGATGACGCGCCACCGGCCGTGCCGGAGGATGCACAGGTCGTCGACCGCCATGGCCATGTCACGACCGAGCGCGCTCGCGACCGAAAGGGTGTGATCGCATTCATGGCGCGCAACGGCGTCGCCGCGAACCTCCTGCTCTTCTTCATGGTGATCGCCGGATATTACTCCTTCACCACGATCAGCCAGGAAGTCTTTCCGGAAAGCAGCCTCGAACGGATTTCCGTGACGCTGCAATACCCTGGGGCGACGCCGCAGGAAGTCGAGGAATCGATCGTCCAGAAGGTCGAGGAGGCGGTCCAGGCGATCGAAGGCGTCAAGAAAGTCACCAGCGTCTCGGCCGAAGGCGCCGGGACCGTGATTGTCGAGCTTCAATATGGCACGAGCGTCGAGAGGGCGCTCGACGACGTCAAGAGCGAGGTCGACCAGATACAGACCTTCCCTCTCGAGGCGGAAGAACCCGACATCAGGGAAATGACCAACCGGCAAAGCGCAATGCGCATCGCCGTGTTCGGCGACGTTCCCGAGGCCACGCTTAAGGAAACCGCATACCAGATGGAGGATGGCCTTGCGGCCCTGCCTGCCATCAGTTTCGTCGACACCAGCGCAATCCGCAAATACCAGATCTATATCGACGTTCCGCAGGAGCGGCTGCGGGCACTGGGACTGTCGCTCAACGATGTCTCGCGCGCGGTCGCTGCGGGCAGCCTCGACAGTCCGGCTGGAGCCATCAAGACCACGACGGAACAGGTGCGGGTTCGCACGGTCGGACAGAATTACAATCAGACCGATTTCGAGGACATCATCGTCCTGTCGGAAGGCGACGGCGCGACGCTTCGCATCCGCGACATCGCCAGCGTATCGGATGGCTTCGAGGACAACGACGTGCTGACCCGCTTCAACGGCCAGCCCGTCGCCTTCGTCGATGTATACCGGACCAGCGATGAACGCGTTCTCGACGTGGCGGAAGCGGCGCGCAGCTACCTGTCGGACGAATTCGCCGGCAAGCTGCCGACTGGCGTGAACTATGCGATCTTCGACGACGGTTCCGATCTCTTCAATCAGCGGCTGGGCTTGCTGATGAAGAACGCCCTGATCGGCCTCGCTCTCGTGCTGGCGGCGCTGACGCTGTTTCTCGACATCCGCCTCGCGGCATGGACGGCGGTGGGCATCGCCGGCACTTTTGTCGGAGCCATCTTCATTCTCGAGCAGGCCGGTTCGACGCTGAACATGTTCTCCCTGTTCGGCTTCATCCTGGCGCTTGGGCTTGTGGTCGACGATGCCGTTGTCGTTGGCGAAAACGTCTATGCCGAAAGGGAACGCGGACGCAGCGGCCTTGGCGCGTCCATTGCCGGAACCCAGCGTGTCGTGACGCCGGTCATCTTCGCCGTGATTACCACGATCGTGTCCTTCTCTCCGATCTTCGCGGTCGGCGGAATCATCGGCAAGCTGTTCCGCGATGTGCCGATCGTCGTCATCGCCGTCCTCGTCCTTTCCCTGATAGAGGCACTGTTGATCCTGCCCTATCACCTGAGCAATCTGCCCGCGCATGGCGCCGAAGCCAAGAACAGGGTGCTTCGCAAGATCCATGACTTCCAGTCAGCGTTCGACAGGCGCTTTCAGGCATTTGTAGAGGGACCGCTCGACCGCGCCCTGAAATTTTCGGTGGCCATGCCCTATTTCATCCTCGCCTGCGGTCTGGCGGCCCTGATCGTCATGTTCGCGACAATTCCGGCTGGAATCATCAAGTTCGGCTTCTTCCCGGAGATCGAGGCGGACAGCGTAAAGGCCAGCCTCGAAATGCCGGCGGGAACGAAGGTCGAGCGCACCGAGGCCGTGGTGCAGCGGATCGAGGAAGCAGGGCAACGCGCGGTCGAGCGGTTCACGAGCGAGATGGAGCCTGACGCTCCGTTCCTCGATTCCAGCTACACGACTGTGGGCATATCGGTTGCAGATGGCGGCCCGATGGGCGCGAGCCAGACAGTCCGGTCGAACCTCGCAGGCGTGGAGCTCAAGCTGGTCAACGCGGAACTGCGCGACATTTCGGCGAAGCAGCTTGAAGACGCCTGGCGCGAGGAACTGGGACCGGTTCCCGAGGCGCGATCGCTGGCGATTTCATCCTCGTTGGTCCGGGTCGGCGATCCGGTCAGTGTCAAACTCTCGCACCCCAATGAAAATGTCCTCAAGGAAGCCAGCCGCAGGCTCACCGAGGAGCTTTCGGCGATCAACGGCGTCTATGACGTGGAGAGCGACCAGGACGAGGGCATGCAGGAGATCGAGCTGCGGCTGAAGCCTTCGGCGCGATCGCTCGGAGTCTCGCTGCGCGACGTCGCCACCCAGGTTCGCGCTGCCTTCTTCGGGTCCGAAGCCGTGCGTGTCCAGCGGGGACGGGAGGACGTGCGCGTCTACGTCAGGCTTCCGGAAAGCGAGCGCGATTCCATCGCCGATGTCGAGAATTTCAGGGTCGCGACGCCGGGCGGACCGGTTGCGCTGGCCGCACTGGCCGAAGCGTCATTTTCGCAGGCGCCATCCGTCATCAGGCGCGAAGGCGGCAGGCGGATCACGACAGTCAGCAGCGAAGTCGATACCGATGCCGTCACGTCGGACGAAGTAGCCGCGCTGCTGCAGTCGGAAATCATGCCGCGAATGTTGCGCGACTATCCTGACCTGCAATTCGATTTCGGAGGCGTGCAGGAAGAACAGGCGGAGAGTTTCGGCCGCCTCGGTCCCGCCTTCCTGCTGGCGCTGGTGGGCATCTATGCCTTGCTGGCGATCCCGTTCCGATCCTACGTCCAGCCGCTCATCATCATGTCGGCGATACCGTTCGGTATGATCGGCGCAATCGTCGGCCACCTGATACTCGGCATACCCCTCAGCATCCTCTCGATGTTCGGGATCATCGCCCTGTCGGGCGTGGTCATCAACGGATCGCTGGTGCTGATAGACTTCATCAACGAGAATCTCGCATCCGGCATGGAGCGCGAGCATGCCATCATCGATGCGGCGAAGTCCCGCTTCAGGCCGATCCTGCTGACCGCGGTGACGACATTCCTTGGCGTGGCCCCGATCACTTTCGAGACGAGCCTGCAGGCCCAGTTCCTGATTCCGATGTCCGCCAGCCTTGGCTTTGGCGTGCTGTTCGGAACACTGCTCTTGCAGCTCATGATTCCGGCACTGTTCATCCTGCAGCTTCGGGCGGCGGACAGGTTTTCCCGGCTTCTCAACCGTGGCGGGGAGAGCCAGTCGGCTCCAGCCTGACCAGCATCCGTTCCTGACCCTTTGTCGCGCCTGCCGCGTCGGCAGCCAAGGCCTGTTCCCGGTTGAGCTAGTCCAATGCCGCGGGCACCTTCGACCAGCCCCAGACCAGCCCCTTCGAGTGATACCTGACCAGCCGTTCGCGGATCACGCGGAAGTTCGGATGGCGGCGCAGCAGCGACTGGATCGCGATCCGTGTCATCAGCCGCGCCAGTTCCATGCCGAGGCAGCGGTGCGGGCCTATGCCGAAGGCGAGGTTGTCCTTGGCATTGGGCCGGTCGAGTGTGAGCGTATGGGGATCGGGGAACACCTTTGGGTCGCGGTTCGCCGCCGCCCATGACATGAACACCCGGTCGCCCTGCTTCATGGGCTGCCCGTCTAGCACCGCGTCCGCCACCAGATTGCGCGCGCCGCCGCGCGAGGGCGGCCACATGCGGCAGAACTCGTGCACGGCATTGGTGGCGAGCGCATCGTCACTCGCCAGATCGGCATGGCAATCGCGATTTTCATCAAGCCAGATCAGCGTGTTAGTGATGAGCGCGGAGGTGGTGTCGAAGCCGCCCAGCACCAGCGCCGAAAGCATCGATACCACTTCGTCGTCGCGCAGCTTCTCGCCCATGACATCCCCGGTGACGAGTGCCGAGGCGATGTCGCCTTGCGGATTGCGCCGCCGGTCCTGCGCCATTTCGAGCAGCATGGCATGAACTCGTTCGCTGTCCTGCGAGATGTCGAGGCTCGACGAGGGGCCGCCCCGGAAAGCGGCGAGCGTGTAATCCTGCCAGCGGGCAATATCGATGCCGACGAGCGCCATCGATGTGAGCGAAACCAGCGGCATGGCATAGTCGGCGAACAGNTCCTCGCGGCCCGCCATCGCATCGAGGCAGGAATCGACATGGCCCTGCACAATCTCGATCTGCGCGCGGATCTTGGAGGGCTGAAAGAACGGGATTTCGAGCAGGCGCAGCTTCTGCTGCCTCGGCGG
>JAGREJ010000037.1:11202-14633 GCA_020446595.1 Novosphingobium sp.
GGCGGGATCGAGATGCCGCGCGCATAGGGATCCTTGCCGGTCGTATCGTGGCGCGCGGAGAAGATCTCCCAGTTCTTCGCCACTTGTTCCACGGTCTCGTAATTGACGACAATCCAGTAGCCGTCGTTCGCGTCGCTCCAGCCAATGCCGCCATTGGCGCGGATCGCGTCGGTCTGTTCGACCCACACGTCCATGTGATCGGGCGCGTGGATGTCGAACATCAGCGCACCTCAACCGCGTCGCAGGCGGCGAGCACTTCGTCCATGATCGGCACCAGCGCCTCGCACAACAATTCCGGGTCGTCCGAAGGCGCGAAGTGGCCGAGGTCTTTCAGCAGACGGTATTGTGCGCCAGGAACATGTTTCGGCACGGCGATTGCGCCGTCCTCGTCGGATAGCGAGGTGCGATCGAACTCGCCTGCCAGCACGAACAGCGGCCTTGCCGACGTGTCGATCAGATGGCCATCGCGCGCGAGATCGTGCGCGTTCATGAAATAGTCGTTGTCGCCCGCATAGGCCCCCTTGGCGTTGGACACGTAAATCCACGCGGTTTCCTGCCGCCGATCCTCGGGCGCGATGGGGGAGGTGGTGCCGATCACCCGGCCCATCAGGTAATCGAGCGGGGTGGCCGGGTCGCGATAGGGCCAGTTGTCGAAGCTCTGCATCGATGGCGGCGAGCGCAGCCAGCCGTTCATCGAGACGAAGGCGCGGAATGGCTCGGGCCGGAAAGCGGCGAGGCTCAGGGCAAGCTGGCCGCCGACCGAGCACCCCATGAACACGGGCCGGTCAAGCTGGAGGGCCTCGACAAGGCCGGTGACCCAGCCCATCAGTTCGTCGCGGCCCGCTGAATAGGTCTGCTCCCACCACGGCTCGCCCAGAGGCATCAGCGACTTGCCATGGCCCGGCGGGTCCATGGCCACCATGGTGAAGCGTTCGCGCAGGGCCGGGTAAGTGAGCAGGTGCCGCCACTGGCGCGTGTCGGCGCCCGCAGTGGGGTAGAGGATCAGCGGCACTGCGCCCGATCCAGCCTGTTCGTAGAACAAGCGCGCTTCGCGTTTGCCGTTGCGGACATAGGCATAGCGACCGACCGCATCGTCGGTTTCGCGCCGGTCGGGCACGGCAGGATGCTGTTCGATTGCCTCGCAGGCGGCCTTGCGCATCAGGAACAACAGCTTTTCCCATGCGGGCATGAACGGCGCGCCGAAACGGGCGAAATCGCCTTGGAATGTTGCGCCGCCCGCAGTCAGCGAGGCATGGCCATAGCCGGGGCGGGCGACCAGCGCGCTTCGCCAGAAGGCATCCGGCGCGGCGATGACGAGGTCGGGTGCGGGGCCGCTGGCAGGCTCGACCGAACTGACTGTACCGCTCGCAATGGTAAGATCGACCGCGCTGGCATCCGGCCCGAACCGCACTTGCGCATCAAGCCGACCCAGCCGCACCCGGACTTCGCGGTCGGCGATGGCCAGCGCCTGAAATTTCGCAAGATCGTACATGGTCGTGGGGACCATGCCGCAGAATTGCAGGCTGGGCCAGCCGGGTTAATCGTCCTGTGCTTCGATCCGCACCAGCAGCGCCTCGACCTGCACCTGATCGCCAGCCGCGACGGTGAGTTCGGCGACCGTGCCGTCAAACGGCGCGGTGAGCGTGTGCTCCATCTTCATCGCTTCTAAGGTGAGCAGCTTCTGGCCCTTGGTCACGCTGTCTCCTGCCGCGACGTCCACCGCAATGACCTTGCCTGGCATGGGGGAGAGAATCGCGCCGTCTGTGGCGGAATGTTGGCCTGAGCCGTCAGAACGGTCAGCTTTGAACAGGTGCGGCCATCCGCGCTCGACAAGGATGACGCCTTCATCGGTATGCCAAAGCAACGAGCCTGCACCCAATTCGGGGCCTCGGGTATTTCCACTTACGGGTTCGCCATCAAGAAGCATCCTGACGGACTCGTTCGGGCTCGCATTTATACGTATCCCGATCAGATTTTCCCATGGACCGCCCCACGCTTCGTCATCGTCCAGATCGAAGGCGCCTCGGCTGCCTCCACCCCTTAGAAAGGTGCTGATCGATGCGGTGTCCAGGAGAGCTTGGCTTGCGTTGGCGGTTTCAAGCAACGGATCGGCGTAACGGGCAATGAAACCGGTATCTATTTCTCCCGCACCGAATTCGGAACGCCGCAAGAGCGCGCTCAAGAAACCGGCATTGTTGCGCACCGGCCATGTCAAAGCGTCGTCGCATGAGAATGCCAGACGGTCGATAGCCTCAGCACGCGAATTACCTTTCGTGACGATCTTGGCAATCATGGGGTCGTAGTATGGCGAGACCTCGTCACCTTGCCGCACCCCGGTTTCAATCCGTGCGACCTCATCGTCGAGATGGAAATGATCCAATCGCCCCGTACTCGGCAGGAAGCCCTTCGCCGGATCTTCGGCATAGAGCCGCGCTTCCATCGCCCAGCCATCGATTGAAAGCTCTTCCTGCTTCTTCGGCAGCGGCTCCCCGCTCGCTACCCGCAATTGCCATTCGACCAGATCGACGCCGGTGATCTCCTCGGTCACCGGATGCTCGACCTGCAGCCGGGTGTTCATTTCCATGAACCAGATCCTGTCGGCATCGAGCTTGCCCGAGCCGTCGGCGATGAATTCGATTGTGCCCGCGCCCTGATAGTCCACCGCCCTGGCCGCGCGGACTGCCGCTGCGCACAGCTTCTCGCGCGTCGCCTCGTCCATGCCGGGGGCGGGGGCCTCCTCGATCACTTTCTGGTGGCGGCGCTGGAGCGAGCAATCGCGCTCGAACAGGTGGACGGTGTTGCCGTGCGTATCGCCGAACACCTGCACTTCGATATGGCGCGGCGACATGATGTATTTCTCGATCAGCACGTGATCGTTGCCGAAGCTCGAAGCCGCCTCGCGCTTGCATGAGGTCAGCGCATCGGCGAAATTGCCCGCCTGCTCGACCAGCCGCATGCCCTTGCCGCCGCCGCCCGCCACCGCCTTGATGAGCACCGGATAGCCGATCTTGTCCGCCTCCGCCGCCAAGACCTCGAGCGACTGGTCCGCACCCATGTAGCCCGGCGTTACCGGTACGCCCGCCTCCGCCATCAGCTTCTTGGCGGCGTCCTTGAGGCCCATGGCGCGGATCGAAGCAGGTGAGGGGCCGACCCACACCAGCCCCGCATCGATCACGGCCTGCGCGAAATCGGCGTTCTCCGAAAGGAAGCCGTAGCCGGGGTGGATCGCCTCGGTGCCCGTCGCCAATGCTGCCTCGATGATCCTGTCGCCGCGCAGGTAACTCTCGGCGGCTGGCGAAGGGCCGATATGAACCGCCTCGTCGGCCTGGCGCACGTGCAACGCCTTGGCGTCGGCGTCCGAATAGACCGCGACGGTGCGAATGCCCATGCGCCGCGCCGTGCGGATAACCCGGCAGGCGATCTCGCCCCGG
>JAGREJ010000292.1 GCA_020446595.1 Novosphingobium sp.
GAGGAGGTCGAAGCACCCGTTGAAAAGACTGAAACGGAGGCTGTGCTGGAGGTCGAAGCCGTAGCGGAAGAAGCTCCGGCCAAGCCCAGGCGCACACGGCGCAAAAAAGCCGATCCGAGCGAGGCCGAAGCGACGGAAGCCGCGCCTGCCGAACAGGGCGAGGCCGCAATCGAACCGGTCGCCGAGGAGGCCGGTGCCGAAGCGGTTGCCGAGGAAGCGCCCGCCAAGCCCAAGCGCACACGACGCAAGAAGGCTGAGCCGAGCGAAGCCGAAGCAACGGAAGCGCCGGTTGTTGAGGAAGCACCCGCCAAGCCCAAGCGTACGCGGCGAAAGAAGCCTGTCGCAAGCGAAGTAGAGGGAACCGAGGGGGTCGTTGCCGAGGAGGTTTCGCCCGCCGAAACTGCACCTGCCGAAGTCGTGGCCGCCGACGAGCCGGTCGCATCGATGAACGACGCGGAATCAGCAGAAAACACCGAACCTTCGGCTCCTTCGACCGCCAACGAGCCACCGCGTCGCGGCTGGTGGCAACGCACCTTCGGAGACTAGCAGATCAGCTTGGCGCGGGGCATCAGACCCCCGCGCCCAGCCCTCCTGTCACGCGCAGCGTTTCGCCGGTGACGAATCGCGCGCCGCTGCCGGACAGGTAAAGCATGGCCTCGACGATGTCGCGCTCGGCACCATCGGTCTGGAGCGCCTGGCCGCCGCGAACCATTGCCTTGGTGGCTTCCGGCAGTTCGGCCTTGATCGTCTCGGTCAGGATCATACCGGGGGCGATAGCGTTGACCCGGATGCCGTCCTTGCCCAGTTCGCTGGCAAAGGCGATGGTCAGCGCCGCCACGGTCAGCTTCGATGCGCCATATGCGGTTCCGCCCAGATAGGCCGCCATCGATGAGATATTCACGATGTTGGCTCCCGCGCGACCCGCCATGTGCGGAACGGAGGCAAGCGTGCAGGTGACCGTGCCCATCACGTTCACGTCGAACAGCCGCCTGATCTTCTCCAGCCCAAGCACCCGCATTGGCTGGCCATATTCGTCGGAATGGAGGCCGGCATTGTTGATGAGAAGATCGATGCCGCCATGTCGCTCGGCAGCGAGCGCCATCACCTGCTCCATTCGCGCCGCATCGGTAACGTCGCCCTGCAGCGCCTGCGCCGACATCTGCCGCGATGCGAGGTCGACCGCCGCCTGCTGTCCCGCATCGCCATCCAGATCAACCAGCACCGCATGGGCGCCGCGCTCGCACAGAGCTTCGGCGAAGGCCTTGCCGAAGCCCCTGCCCCCGCCGGTGATGACCGCCGTGCGGCCTTGCCATTCGTTCATTGCCCATCCTCCCGCCTCTCGGACAGTTCGACTGCATCGGACAATTTGGCAAGCCCCTTGCCCTGCCAGCGTGAACCGCTAGAGAAAGCCCAATCGCGCACAAACAGGGTATCAAGATGGCGACCTTCACTCTCCCGGCCAACAGCAAGATCAGGAAGCAGGGCAAGACCTTCACGGCCGATGGCGCGAGCAAGGTCAAGAAATTCAAGGTCTATCGCTACGACCCCGACTCCGGCGAGAACCCGCGTTACGACACGTTCGAGATCGATCTCGACAATTGCGGGCCGATGGTGCTCGACGCCCTCATCAAGATGAAAAGCGAGCAGGATCCTTCGCTCACCTTCCGCCGGTCCTGCCGCGAGGGTATCTGCGGTTCCTGCGCCATGAACATGAATGGCAGGAACGGCCTCGCCTGCACCACCGCGATCGAGGATCTGAAGGGCGACATTCGCATCACGCCCCTGCCGCACATGGATGTCATCAAGGACCTCGTCCCCGATTTCACGCACTTCTACGCGCAATATGCATCGATCCGGCCCTGGCTCCAGACCGTTTCGACCACGCCTTCGGGCAAGGAACGGCTACAATCGCCCGAACAGCGCGAGAAGCTCGACGGCCTCTACGAATGCATCCTGTGCGCATGTTGCTCGACCTCGTGCCCGAGCTACTGGTGGAACAGCGACAAGTTCCTCGGTCCGGCGATCTTGCTTCAGGCCTACCGTTGGCTCGCCGACAGCCGCGACGAGATGACCGGTGAGCGGCTCGACGAACTGGAAGACCCGTTCCGGCTCTATCGCTGCCATACNNCCACACGATCATGAACTGCGCCAACGTGTGCCCCAAGGGCCTTTCGCCCGCCCGCGCGATTGCCGAAATCAAGAAGATGCAGGCCGAACGGCTCGTCTGAGCCGAATACGCATTGGACCGCGACCGTTTCATCTGCGAGCCCGATCCTGCCAATCCCGGCTGGTTGCGTTGGGACGTTCTCGATCACACGCGCTACAATCATGTCGTCATCGGCCCGATGCTGCTGCGCCGTGAAGGCGGCAACCTGTGCCGCGTGCGTATGGAAATCGCCGCGCAACACACCAATGCCGGGGACACGATCCATGGCGGCACGACATTGGGCTTTGCCGATGTCTCCATGTTCGCCGCGCTCTATGTCCTGACCGGAGTGGACCCCATGGGCGCAACCACGGTCGATCTCTCGATGCAGTTCGTCGGCGCCGGAAGCCCGCGCAGACCGCTCGAATCCACAGTCGAACTGCTACGAGAAACCCGGCGGCTCGCGTTCCTGCGCGGGACGATGACGCAGGGCGAGCGCCT
>JAGREJ010000293.1 GCA_020446595.1 Novosphingobium sp.
TCGAAAGTCGTCGCCGTGCCGAAATCGATGACGATCAGGTCGCCCGAATGGCGCGCGTGGGCGGCGATGGCATTGACGGCGCGGTCGGCTCCGAGCGACCTGGGGTTGGGAACGTCGATGTCGATGGCGTAATCGGCCTTGCCCTCTCCCGCGACGATAGGTTCGAGGCCGAAATAGTTGCGCGCCAGCACCTCGATATTGTGAAGCGCGCGCGGCACCACCGTCGACACGATGATCTGATCGATCTCCTTGCGGTCAACCCCGCGGATTTCCAGCAATTGCATGAGCCAGACGGCATATTCGTCACCGGTTCGGCGTGGATCGGTTGCGATGCGCCAGCGCGCCTTGATCTCGCGCCCCTCGTAAAGCGCGAAGACCACGTTGGTATTGCCTGCGTCGATCGCCAGCAGCATCGTCTCATTCCACCAGATTGACTTCGCCAGCGTGGATAGTCCGCATCTCGCCCGAGGCCAACCTCAGTTGCAGCGATCCTTCGGGGGAAAGGCCCGAAAACTCGCCTTCGATGCGTGCTTCGCCGGGTTCGTCCAGGCTCAGTCGCGTGCCCACGGGATACGCGAGCGCGCTCCAGCGCCGCAGGACAGGCGCCAGTCCGGCAGTACGCCAACGCTCCAATTCGGTGGCGAAGCTGCGCGCCAGGTCTTCGGCAAAGACATTGCGGTCAGGCGCGGTTCCGAGGTCGGATAGCGCGGCGGTCCGGCGGCCCGGCACCGGCGGCGCGAAAACAAGGTTTACACCGGTCCCGATCACAATCGTGTCGGTCTGGGCCTCAAGCAGGATACCGGCCACCTTCGCAGTCCCGGCCATAAGATCGTTTGGCCACTTCAGCAGCAATTCAGCCCTGCCCGGCAAGTGCCAACCGACTGCCTCATGCAGGGCCAGTCCGGCGACGAAAGCGAGCGTCTGTGCGGGAGGGTCGCCGGCGCGAGCGTGAACGAGGGTCGAACCCATGAAATTGCCCATGCCGTCGAACCATTCGCGGCCTTGCCGGCCCCTGCCTTCGGTCTGGCGGTCGGCAACCAGCCAGTATCCCTCGTGCAACCGTTCGCCCGCCGAAAGGCGTTGCATGAGGTCGCTACTGGTGGATCCTGTCTCGGAGAGGTATTCGATCACGCCGCAACGAACAGTGCTGCCGCAGCCTTGCCGGTGAGATCACCCAGCCAGACGGTCAGCAGATAGCCGAGCGGCGAGATAAACAGAGCGCACAGCGCCAGGATTGCCTGATGCGCCCAGTCGCTCTTGCCCGTGATCCGGTTCGCAGGCTCGTCGAAGTACATGATCTTGACGATCTTGATGTAGTAGAACGCGCCGATCACCGAGGCGGCGATGCCGATGGCGGCCAGTGCCACGAGGTTCGCCTCGACCGCCGCCTGGAACACCACGAACTTGCCCCAGAAGCCGAACAGCGGTGGGATACCCGCGAGGCTGAACATGATCATCGCAATGCACGCCGAGAGCACCTTTCGATGCTGCGACAGGCCCGCGAGGTCGGAGATGTCCTCGACCTGATTGCCTTCGGCGTCTTTCAACATCAGCACAGCAACAAAGCCGCCCAGCGTCATCGCCGCATAGATCGCGAGATAGACCAGCATGGCCGATGCGCCCTGCGGCGTCGCTGCGGCAAGACCGATCAGCATGAAACCGACATTGTTGATCGAGCTGTAAGCGAGCAGGCGCTTGATGTTGGCCTGCCCTATGGCGCCGAGTGCACCCACCACGATGGAGGCGAGCGCGGCGAAAATCACGATCTGGCGCCAGGCATTGGCCTGCGGACCGAAGGCATCGAGCGCGACCCGCATGGTCAGCGCCAGCGCGGCGACCTTGGGGGCGGTGGCAAAGAAGGTCGTCACCGGCGTCGGTGCGCCTTCGTAAACGTCGGGCGTCCACATGTGGAACGGTACGGCGCTGATCTTGAAGGCAAGACCCGCGAGCACGAAGACGACACCAAACAGCGCGCCCGTGCCCATGCCGCCCGCGAGCGCCGCGTTGATACCGCCGAACGATGTCGTGCCGGTGAAACCGTAGACCAGGCTCATACCGAACAGCAGGATGCCCGAGGCAAGTGCGCCAAGCACGAAATACTTGAGGCCGGCTTCGGCCGAGCGCTCGTCGGTGCGCAGGAAGGCCGCGAGTACATAGGCTGCGAGCGAATTGAGTTCGAGCCCGATGTAGAGCGTGATGAGATCGCCCGCCGAAACCATCATGCCCATGCCAAGCGCGGCAAAAAGGATCAGCACCGGATATTCGGCGCGCATCGCGCCGTAACGGTCGAAGAATGCGGGCGAGATCATCAGCGTTGCGGCAGCAGTGCCGTAAATCAGCAGCTTGGCGAAGCTGGCGAAGGCATCGGCCCGGAACTGTCCGCCGAATGCAAGGGTATCAGGTCCACTTGCGCCTGCGCACAAGGCAGGCGCGACGAGGACCGCTGCTCCCACCAGAGCGACGACAGCAAGGATGCTCAAGAGCCGTGCATGCTTGTCACCGACCCAAGCGCCGATCAGCAAGAGCACAAGCCCCTGGATCGACAGCAGCATCTCGGGCGCGATGAGACGGAAGGAAGTGGCGAAGTCCATCAGCGCGCCTCCCCATGTTCTTCAGCAGCATGAGGCTTTTCCGCCTTCGGCTTGCCTACCTTCAGCCGCGAATCTCCGTCGGGCGCGGCGTGCGCAATGCGCGCGTTAAGCGCAGCGATGTCCTGACGCATGGGTTTGAGGAAGCTTTCCGGATAGATGCCCATCCACAGCACCGCGAGCGCGAGCGGCACGACGAGCGCCAGTTCGCGCATGTCGAGATCTGACATCGCGGCGGCATCGGCGTTCTTCTGCTCGCCGAATGCCACGCGGCGATAGAGGTAGAGCATGTAGGCCGCGCCGAGGATGATGCCGGTGGTGCACACGAAAGCGACCCAGGTCGACATCTGGTAAATCCCGGCGATGCTGAGGAATTCGGCGATGAAGCCGCTGGTGCCCGGCAGGCCGATCGAGGCCATGGTGAACAGCATGAAGAACAGCGCATAGCGCGGCATGTTGATCGAAAGGCCGCCGTAACGGTCGATCTCACGCGTGTGCAACCGGTCGTAGATGATCCCGACAGCGAGGAACAATGCACCCGAGACGAGCCCGTGACTCAGCATCATTATCATCGAGCCTTCGAGGCCCTGCACGTTGAAGGCGAAAGCGCCCGCGGTGACGATGCCCATGTGCGCCACGGACGAGTAGGCGATCAGCTTCTTCATGTCGTGCTGCACCAGCGCCACCAGCGAGGTGTAAACCACCGCCACCATCGACAGCGCGAAGACCAGCCACATGAATTGCGCGGAGGCATCGGGGAACATCGGCAGCGAGAAACGGATGAAGCCGTAGCCGCCCATCTTGAGCAGCACGCCCGCCAGAATGATCGAACCGGCGGTCGGCGCCTGCACGTG
>JAGREJ010000294.1 GCA_020446595.1 Novosphingobium sp.
ATATGCCGGACACTCGCCGCCATATCGGGAGAACAGCCATGAACATGCAAGTCCAGGAACGCCCGCAAGCCCGGGCCGGACAGAGCCTCAAGATCATCGACGTGGATACGCACTGGAGCGAGCCGGAAGACCTGTGGACCAGCCGCGCGCCCGCAAAGTGGAAAGACCGCGTGCCGCAAATGAAGCTCGACTCCAATGGCCAGCGGATGTGGACCATCGACGGCGGCATTTCGATGGGCCTTGGTTCGGCCTCAAGCGTGGTTCACGATACCGGTCGCAAGGCCATTGGAACCGAATTCACCAAGTGGGGCGTAAACGAGGTTCACCCGGCCTGCTCACAAGCCGGTCCGCGCCTCGAAATGATGGACGAGCAGGGCATCTGGGCGCACGTGCTCTATCCCAATGTGATGGGTTTCGGCGGACAGGGACGGCTAACCGCAGACGGCAACCGCTCGGCGACGGTCGATGCCGACCTGCGGCTGATCTCGACCCAGATATACAACGACGCCGGGGCGGAAATGCAGGAACAGTCGGGCGGACGGCTGCTGCCGCAGGCACTCCTGCCGTGGTGGGACATCAAGCTTGCGGTGGCCGAGGCCGAACGCTGCTTCGACATGGGCATGACCGGGGTCAACATCAATTCGGACCCGCACCTCAACGGCATGGTCGACCTTTCGGAAGATTACTGGACGCCGCTGTGGGAGCTGTGCAGCGACAGGTCCGCACCGATCAATTTCCATATCGGCGCGAGCGATTCGTCATCGAGCTGGTTCGGCAAGTCGCCGTGGCCGTCGTTCGACAATGCCCAGAAGCTGGCGATGGGTTCGGCGATGATGTTCATCGCCAACAGCCAGGTGATCGGCAACCTCATTATATCCGGCCTGCTCGAACGCTTCCCCAAGCTGAAATTCGTCTCGGTCGAAAGCGGCGTGGGCTGGCTGCCGTTCCTGCTGGAAGCACTCGATTACCAGATCGCCGAATCGGGCGCCGGCATCGGCGGACGTTATTCGATGAGCGCGCTCGAATATTTCAGGCGCAACATCTTCTCGTGCTTCTGGTTCGAGCAGGACGACTTCGCCCATGTCGCGCGCAAGCTCGGCATCGACAACATCATGTTCGAAAGCGATTTCCCGCATCCGACGTGCCTGTATCCCGATCCGATGGCCTCGACGAGCAAGGCGCTCTCCGGCTTCACCGACGAGGAAAAGGTCAAGGTGCTGAGCACCAATGCGGCGCGGTGCTACAACCTCGATCTCAGCTAGGCAGCGAGGCCTGGCCTACCGCGTCCTTGGCAGGCCCAGCGTCTTCTCCGCGACCTGACTGCGCTGCACCTCGCTGGTGCCACCATAAGTCACCGCGACCTGCGAGTGGCGGAAGCACTGGTTGATGAAGGCGGCGTGCTTGTTCTCGAAGGTCAGCGATTCGGGCGCGGTCAGGTTCAGCAGATCGAACGAGTCCTTGCGATAGGCTTCGGCTGAAAACAGCTTACTCGCCGGACCATAGGCAAAGTTCGGTTTACCCTCGGCGCCGACCCACAGGATGCGCTTGCGCAGGCAGTCGGAGGCCAACGCATTCGCGTTCGCTTTCGTAAGCCGACGACGCGCGAGAGGATGCTCGATCAGCGGCTTGCCGTCGCGGGTCAGCTCCTTGCACATTTCCTCTGCGGCTTCGACCAGCCGGTGCTGATAGGGCGCGAAGGACATGCCCTGCTCGATCTCCAGTGCCAGCGCCAGCACCTGCACGCCTCCGTTGACTTCGCCCAGCCGCCATTCGTCGGGCACCTTCAGGCCGTCGTAGAACGTCTGGTTGGTGCGCTCGTCCTGGAAGGTATGGACCGCCTGCACGGTGACTTCGGGGACCTTCAGGGGCACCATGAACATGGTGATGCCCTTGTGCTTGGGCGCGTCGGGATCGGTGCGGGTCAGCAGGATCGCATAGTCGGCATGTTCGGCGCCGCTGGTGAAGATCTTCTGCCCGTCGATGCGCCAGGCATTGCCTTCCTTCACCGCCTTGGTCTTGGCGGCAAACACGTCGGAACCGGAACCCGGCTCGCTGTAACCCAGCGAACAGATCGATTCGCCCGAAATGATCTTGTCGAGCACCTCGCGCTTGACCGTTTCGGTGCCGAACTTGTCGATCATCATGCCGATGATGTTCGACGTGCCGCGCGGATGGGTGGTCCAGTCGAAATCCTCCCAGACGCGCATCGCCGCCTCCATCGCATAGGGGCTCGCATTGCGTCCACCCATGTGCTCGGGCCACTCGGGAAACAGCAGTCCGGCCTCGGCCATCTTGCGGTTCACCGACGGGACATAGCCCGAGTAGGAATAGTGCGCCTTCGACAGCTCCTCTTCGGTAAGCTGCGTTTCGAAGAACTTGCGGGTCTCCTCGGCGAGGCTCAGTTCTTCCGGAGCCAGCGAGAAATCGACCGAGACTTCGCCCGGTTCGGGCAGCGATGCCGTCGCTCCCGCGTAGCGGCGCGCCGCCGCCTCGTCGAGCAGGGTTTCGGGATCGCCCATGACCAGCAGCCATGCGCGCGAGCGCAGGTTGAACAGATGAATGTCGTATTCGAGCGTCAGGCCATAACCGCCAAAAGTGTGCAGCCCATGCATCACCGCGTGCTCGGCGGCATTTCCTGCCCACCATACCGCCATGGCCAGCGTTTCGCCCGCCGTGTCCGGCTCGCGCGCGAGATCGCTGACCGCTCTCCACACCATCAGCCGACCGGCATCGACCGCGACGATGGCATCGGCGAGCGGATGCGAAACACCCTGATAGGCGCCAATCGGCTTGCCGAACTGCACGCGCTCGCAGGCATATTCGCTGGCGAGCCGGATCGCTTCGGCGGACAGGCCGATCAGCGCCGAACCGATCAGCAGCTTCCATTCCTCCAGCGCCGCGCCGAAGCGCGCCGTGGCATCGCCGCCGCTGGCCAGCACGGCGACATCGCCCGCCGAAAGGTCGATCCGGTCGATTGGGGTCGAGGCGAGAGTCTTTTCAGGTTCGGCATTTGGCGTGCGCCGCACCAGCAC
>JAGREJ010000295.1 GCA_020446595.1 Novosphingobium sp.
TCGATCTGCTCGAAACCCGCGACGATCTCGGCATGGCCGGAAAAGCGCAGAGGCCCCGCCTCCCAAACGCCGTCCTCGCAGAACAGCGCGGCGATGTCCTCGAACCGCCGATCATCGACGAACTGGCCATATCGCGCATGCAATTGTTGAATCGCGAGAATGTCTGCGGCTTGCATCACGCTCCCCATTTCGTCAGGCGTTCGGCCAGCCATTCCACCGAGCGGCGCATCGCGCTGTCATAGCCTTCCTGCTCGATGGCGGGACCGAGCACCTCGATCTCGAAGAAGCCCTTGTAACCGGCCTCCAGCACCTCGCCGATCATCCATTCGAGCGGCATTGAACCGTCGCCCGGCACGCGGCGATTGTTGCGCAGGGGCTCGTCGATCAGGAAGTCGCTGACCTGCACAATGCACAGGCGATCGACGTTCTCGCGGAGCAGGCGCGGCAGGTCCGGCTCATACCAGCAGTTTTGCAGTTCGAGGCAGATGTCGACGTCGGCGGCGCGGGCAATCTCGGCGACGCCTGCAACGGTATGGACAAAACCGATAGCGCGCGAGGAAATGCTGTTGTGCTCTATCGCCAGCCGAACCCCGCGCTCGTGGGCATAGGCGTTGACCTTGGGCAGGCATCGGATCAGCGCGGCATAGGCCTCGTCGGTGGCCATGCGCGGCTTTGTCGGTCCGGTGAGGAAATAGAGCGATGGCGCACGCAGCCGCTGCGCCATGTCGATTGTGGCCGCGAGTTCGGCAAGCGCCGCGTCCTCGCTTTCGATCATGCCGCCGCCGGTTCCGGCAGACAGGGCGGTGAAGGTCAGACCCGAAGCAGCAAGCGCGGCAACGGCCTTCTCGCTGTCGCCAGCAAATTTAGTGGTCGGCACGCCCATCGCGGCCACGCCTTCCTGCTTGAACCAGGCAATGTCCTGCTCAACTGTCCAGGTCCAGCTGGAAATCGTGGTGATCGATATGCGCGGATGAGTCATTGCGGCGCTCAGCACAGATGCCCGAACTTGTCCGTATAGAAGGCGAAATCGTCAGCGATCCGTTCCGCTGAAAAGCCGACATCGTCGGGCGCGTGACGATGCGTTCCGTGCGCTCCCGAATGGTTGGCCTCGTGCCAATCGCGGGCCCTGGCTTCGAACTCGGCGGTGAACGGCAGGCCAAGCTCGCCATGGACCCGACGCAATGTGCCAAGCGCATCCGCGCCAAGCTCCTTCTGCGAGACGTCGACGAAATAGGCCTCGCCCAGCCGCTCGCGCGCCGCGACCGCGTTCTTCATTCCGTCGAGCAAGTGATCGTAGATGTCGCGGGCGATCTTCTCGTGTCCAACCGCCTCGACCGCACCGGGCGGATAATGCAGCACGACGAAGCTGAAATAGCTCGACAGTGCCTTGATCGGATTGCGGTGGGTAAAGACGAATTTCGCATCGGGATAGACCGAGACAATGTCCTCGAAGTGGAACTTGTAGTGCGGATTCTTGAGGATCCACCGGTTGGGCGGGCGCTCGCTTTGCAGCAGCTGCAATGTACGCTTGTGAAACGCATATGCCGGACGCATGTCGGCATTGCGCCACCACATACGATAGGCGGGGACCGGCAGGATATTGTATTGCGCGGCAAAGGCCATGCCGAGCACATCGTGGTCTTCCTCCGTCGCGTCGGTATCGAACAGGTGCAGCGTCATCGCTTGCGGATCATCCTTCACCATGGCCGCATTGCGGGCAATCGCGGCCTGACGGCGCGGGTCGTCGTTCTCGGTGGCGAGGACCGGTGGCGGCAGGGGATTAGCCTGCTCCCATGCCCGCAGCGGGCGCAATTGCGGATCGAGCGAGAGCACGTTGCCGGTCGCGGTGGTGCCGGTGCGCGGCAGGCCGCAGACCATGATCGGCCCGCGAATCTCGTCCTTGCAGGCCTCCGGGTTTTCCGCGTGCCATGCTTCGACCTTGAGCCGGTTCTCCAAACGCCGCAGCATTGTGCCCAGCACCCAGGTGCGGCCCGCACCGGCAACCGCGTTGCCTTCGGTCGAAAGGCTCGCAAGCAGCTGATCGAGGCCCTCGACGAATTCGAGGCCGCCGAAATCGGATAGCCCGGTGCGTTCGCTTGCCGCCGCCATCAGTTCGCCGGATTCGGGCCAGCGTTCCGGAGACAGGACCGGGTGTTCCAGTTGCGCGGCCTCGCTCGCCATTCAATCTCTCCCTCGGTTTTTCAGGTGCGTAACGCAATGTGCGTGGCCACACCATAGCCAGTTGCATGCTGCTGGACGCGGCACGACCCCCTCGCTAGCCTCTGGTCCAAGAACTGGGAATCGAGAGGAATACAGGATGTCGAAGGCAGGCTTGATCGCGCGCGGCGGCGCGGTACTGGCGGTTGTGGCTCTGGCGGTTGCCGGGTTAGGCGCGTCGGTCTGGGCGCGAAGCGGCGCACGCGCGCCGATCCTCGCCAAGCCGGGACAGCGTGATCGCGAGGCCACGGCGCTGCGCATCTACAGGACTCCCGAACTTCAGTCCCAGCTTGCAAAGGCAAAGGCGCAGTTCGCCGCCAGCCCGCTTGCCGACAACCCGGACGCGAAGGCGACTATCGACCGCGCGAGCGAGTCGCTGGCGCTCAGCGCCGCATACCACGCCGCGAATTCCGATGCGGCGCGCCCCTTCATCTTCTGGGGCACCAATGCCGCGCACAGCTGGATGGGTCTCGACGTGCCAACGTCAGGCTACGGCCTCGATAGCCCCGACAACGTCTACCGCAGCGCCACGATCGACGGATCGGCGAAATATATCGTGCGCGGAACCGTCCACGGCCAGGCGCCGGCGCAGCAAAGCTTCGTGGTCTATCGCGGGCTTCCCGGTGTCCCTGGTTCGATGAATTCGGAAGGCCACATGGACGAACTGGCCGGAATTTCATCCGATACCATGGCGGTGGATGCCAAGGGCAACTTTACCTTCACCATCGATGCCGATCCGGCCAATGGCCGCGTCAACCACTTGCAGGTGCCGCGCGATCTGAACGGCATGATGGTGGTGGTCCGCGATTCGCTGGCAGATTGGTCCAGGGAAAATCCATACGAACTGACGATCGAACGCGTCGACAAGCCCGAGCCGATGCCTGCGCCGCACAGCGAGGAGGAGATGATCGCCACTGCCGTTGACGCTCTGAGCTTCAACGTGCCGTTCTGGCTGAACTGGTTCGAAAGCTACGTCTACGCCAAGCCGCTCAACGATGTGCCGACGCCGTGGAAGCGCGTGCAGGGCTGGGGCATGACCCAGCAGGGCCGCTTCGCATTGAAGGAAGGCGAAGCATGGGTCATCACGGTCGATCCGCGCGGCGCCAGGTTCTTCGATTTCCAGATTTCCGATCCGTGGACCAAGGCGGTCGAATACGTTTCGCGCACCGGCAGCTTCAATTCGAGCCAGGTTGAGAAGAACGCCGATGGCACGATCACGCTGGTCGCTTCGCCGGTCGATCCGGGCGTGCACAACTGGCTCGACACCATGGGCCTGCATGTCGGCACTTATCAGGTGCGCTGGCAGGGCCTGCCCGCAAGCGTGACTTCGGGCGAGGGCGCGGTGCGCAAGGTCGAAGTGGTCAAACTGGCGGAACTCGCCGCGCATTTGCCCCAAGGCACGAAAATGCTCGATGCCGAGGGCCGCGCCGCACAACTTGCCGCACGCGAAAAGAGCTACGCCAACCGGCTGCGCTGATAGCCGCGCGCTGTCTACAAGGGAGGAAACCGCGATGGAAGTGGACATGCAGGATTTGAGCGACCGGATCGCAATCCGCGAGCTGGCCGAACGCTATACGATCGGCGTGACATGCCGTGACTGGAAATCGGTAACCGCCTGCTTCCACGACGATGCGGACTGGGCCGTGCCCGGCGTAGGCCTTGCTTTCAAGGGACGCGAAGCCATTGGAGCCGGAATTCGCGGCGCGGTGGAGCCAAATGCGTTTCACATGCTCATGCCGCATGCGCTCGTGATCGACAGCCTCACGTCCAACCGGGCAACCGCTCGCAGTGTCCTTCATGAGGTCTTCCAACTCCCCGACAGCCAGGACGGAGCCCATGTGCTCGGCGCCTACAACGACGTGATCGCCAAACGGGACGGCGCCTGGCTGTTCGAAAGCCGACGCTTCGACATCCATTTCATGAATGCCTCCGGATTTCCCGGACAGGTGATGGTCGACTATGCGACATTAGCCGTCGCGCGGTAGGCCCGGCGGTCAGGATCGATCGAGGCGATCTACCCGCAAGGCCAGGGCGGACATGTAGTGCTCGATCAGCACGCCACCCCTTCGACCGGTCGGCCCTGAGCCTGCGCGAACCGGTTCTCGCAACGGCTACCATGACCGGCTCCTCTCAACGAAGATAGGCCGATCCGCCGTCGAGCGGCAAGGTGGCTCCGGTCAGGTAGCGCGCGTCCGGCCCGACCAGAAAGGCGACGGCCGCGCCGATGTCGCTCTCGCAGTCGCCGATCCGGCGCAGCGGGATATTGTTGATGACCGCCTGGGCCTGCTCGGGCTCATTGGTCATGAAGCGTTCGAAGGGTTCGGTCATGGCGACCGGCATGATCGTATTCACCCGGATGCCGTCCGGGCCCCATTCGTTGGCCGCCGCGCGCGAGATTGCATTGAGCGCGGACTTTACCGCCGCATAGATGCCGCGAATCGGAACGTGGTTGGCAATCGACGCGCCCGACGAGACGTTGACCACCGCGCCATCTCCCTTGAGGTGGGGATGGCACAGCCGCATTAGATGCAGGCTGGCGAGCGGGCCGGTTTCCCAGGCATCTGCAATCGTATCGTCGCCGATCTCGAGCAGGCTCCCATGCGGCACGAAGGCCGCGTTGTTGACCAGAATGTTGATCGCACCAAAGCG
>JAGREJ010000296.1 GCA_020446595.1 Novosphingobium sp.
CCGTAGCCTGGTCCCGCGTGCAGAAACTTGCGGCCGATGCGATTGTCGAGGCCTATGCCGCGCGCGACATCCTGCACATTCGCGCCGCTCGCCTCGAAGAGATCGGCGATATCGTTGATGAAGGTGATCTTGGTCGCAAGGAAGGCGTTCGCGGCGTATTTGATGAGTTCCGCGCTGCGGCGCGAGGTGAACAGGATCGGCGCGCGGTTGAGGAACAGCGGGCGATAGATTTCGCTCAGCACTTCGCGCGCCCACTCATCGTCGGTGCCGACGACGATGCGGTCGGGCCGCTTGAAGTCCTCGATCGCCGCGCCCTCGCGCAGGAATTCGGGATTGCTCGCGACGGCGAATTTCACGCCGGTGCCGGACTCGCCGAGAATCCGCTCGACCTCGTCGCCGGTGCCGACCGGTACGGTCGACTTGGTGACGATCACCGCCGGGTTCTTCAGATTCTGGCCCACTTCCTGAGCCACCGCGAAGACGAAGGACAGGTCGGCATGGCCGTCGCCGCGCCGCGAAGGCGTGCCCACGGCGATGAACACCGCGCCCGCACCATCGAGTGCTTCCGCAAGGTCGGTAGTGAAGGCAAGCCTTCCCGCCTCGACGTTGCGCGCGACCAGCTCATCGAGTCCTGGTTCGTAGATCGGCATCTGTCCGGCCTTGAGCCGGTCGATCTTGGATGCATCCTTGTCGATGCAGACCACGTCGTGTCCGAAATCGGCAAAGCATGCGCCGGAAACCAGTCCGACATAGCCCGATCCCACCATTGCAATCTTCAAGAGGAGTCTCCGATCCTTTGGCGCGGCTCGCCCATGCGATAATTCGCACAAATATTCCAGCCATACGCGCGGTTTTCCCGCAGTTGCGCGCCTTAGCGGCAAAACGCCAAGACTTGCCTAACGCGTTTGCGGCAGGCACTGCCCGCGAGCACTGGACTGGAAAGACGACATGACGATGAACGGCGCGCAATCACTGGTTGGCAGCCTTGTTGCCTCTGGGATCGACACCTGTTTTGCCAATCCGGGAACGTCGGAGATGCATTTTGTCGGCGCGCTCGATTCCGCGCCGGAACTGCGCGCGGTTCTGTGCCTGTTCGAAGGTGTGGCGACGGGTGCGGCGGACGGCTTTGCGCGGATGACCGGAAGGCCCGCGGCGACGCTGCTGCATCTGGGCGCGGGGCTCGCCAACGGAGCATCCAACCTGCACAACGCGCGCCGTGCCGGCTCGGCGATTGTCAACATTGTTGGCGATCATGCGACCTATCACCAGCAATACGACGCGCCGCTCGCGTCCGATGTTGCCGGGATCGCGCGGCCCTTCTCGCACTGGGTCCATTCGGGCACATCGTCGAAGACCGTGGGTGGCGACGCGGCCCGCGCGGTGCAGGCGGCGCGCGAGGCGCCGGGCCGGATCGCGACGCTGATCCTGCCTGCCGACACCGCATGGGGCGAGGCCGATGCTGTTGCGCCCGCCCTGCCGGTTGCCGAAGCGGCCAAGGTCAGCGACGAGGCCGTGGCGTTGGCACAGGAACTGCTGACCAATGGCGGCAAGAGCGCAGTGCTGCTGCGCGGACACGCGGTGCTCTCGTCAGAGGGGCTGGAGATTGCCGGGCGCATTCGCAGGAGGACCGGCGCGCGGATATTCTGCGATACCTTCGCGCCCCGGATCGAGCGCGGCGCGGGTGTCGTGGCGGTCGAGCGGCTGCCCTATTTCGCCGAAATGCTGACCGACTTCCTGTCCGAACTGGACTCCATCGTTCTGGTCGGCGCGCAGCCGCCGGTCGGCTTCTTCGCCTACCCTGGAAAGCCGAGCTGGTGCCTGCCCGATCGCTGCCGCATCCATTACCTCGCGCAGCCGCATGAGGATGGAGCCGGTGCGCTTGCTGCGCTGGCCGAAGCACTGGACGCAAGCGAACCGGACAAGGTAACCGAACTGGCCCTGCCCGATGCGCCAACTGACAAGTTCAACGCCTTCACGCTCGGTCAGGCGCTGGCGCGCGTCCTGCCCGAACACGCGGTCATTTCCGACGATGGCGCGACCTCGAGCGGGCCGGTGCTGGCTGCGCTCGCAACCGCACCTCGCCACGTCCACATGGCGCTTACCGGGGGCTCGATCGGGCAGGGGCTTCCCGTCGCGGTAGGCGCGGCCGTCGCCGCGCCGGATCGCAAGGTGGTGTGCATCACTGGCGACGGGGCGGGCCTTTACATGCCGCAGGCGCTGTGGACGATGGCGCGCGAGCAGCTCGACATTGTCACGATTGTTTTCGCCAATCGCGAATACAAGATACTTTCGGTCGAGATGATGCGCGTCGGGGTGGAGCAGCCCGGTCCCAAAGCCAACGCCATGTTCGATCTCAACAATCCCTATGTCGACTGGGTCTCGCTCGCCAACGGCTTCGGTGTTCCCGCCGCAAGGGCCGAGACCATCGAGGAATTTTCCGCGGCAATCGAAGCGGCCATGGCCAGCAAGGGCCCGCTGCTGATCGAGGCGGTGCTGGTGTGAGCGACGCTCTGCTCAACGCGCTGGAAAGCGAGCTGGGCGCAGGCGGCGTGCTGGCCGGCGAAGCGGCGAAGGAAAAGGCGGTTTCTGGCTGGAGCCGCGTCGGCACGCCGCTGGCCGTGATCCGTCCCTCAAGCACGCTTGAGGTTTCCGCCGCGCTGCGCCTGTGCAACGAAGCGCGCCAGCCGATAACGCCGTGGAGCGGCAAGACCGGACTGGTTCACGGCATCTTCTCGAATGGCATGGTGGCGCTCTCGATGGAGCGCATGGACGCGATCGAGGAACTGGATCCACTGGGCAAGACGCTCACTGCCG
>JAGREJ010000297.1 GCA_020446595.1 Novosphingobium sp.
TCGACGGAGTCGGGCAGACCCTCGCCCGTCGAGTAGATCCGGCGCAGATAGGGCGTCTGTGGCAGGAACAGCGGCGCCGGACCAGCGTCCGCCAACCCGTCAAGCGCCTCGCACAGCCGTTCGACATAGTCGCGCCCAAGCAGTTCGCGCTGGACGATCAGCGTGCCGATATCGCACTGGCGCAGCACGCGCACCAGTTCGTTGCCCTTGATGAGCGTGGAAAGGGGAATGGCGATCGCACCGATTCGCGCCAGCGCCGACAGCACGACGACGAAGGATGGGCTGTTGCCATAGATGAAGCCGACGCGCGTGCCCTTGCCGACGCCGCGCGCCAGCATGCCGCGCGCGAGCAAGGCCGAGCGTTCGTCGATCTCGCGATAGCTCAGCGAAGCCTCGGGACCCTCGCCGTCCTCGAGCCTGCCGAACAGTTCGTCGCCGAACTTGACGGCGGCCGAACGAATGAATTGCGGGAAGGTTGTTGCCTGCCTTGGATCATCCGGCACGGCGGGGCCTTTCGTCACGATTGTCTCTCTCCCGATCTCGTTTGACGCGTCACGCTATCTGCCCGGATTCGCCCCCCGCGCACAAGGGCGCATTCTCAGTCGCGAACTGTAACGGACTGCGACGCTAATTCATCCTGAGGCGGGTGCGGATCGTTTCCGGATCCATCAGCGGTTCCTGTCCGCGCATCCGGCCCATGCGGATCGACATGACGGTGGTCTTGAGCGCCATGAAATCCTCATACCAAGGCAGGTCGTCTACCGACTGGCCAGTGATGCCCTGCCACAAGTCGATGGTATCCTGCCGGGTGCCCATGCCTTCGAGATGCTTGCCGAGAAAACCGCTCGCGCCGTGCATCTGCTCGCCCAGTACGATCCACCAGGCCAGGTCGTTGAGGCTGCCGCCAATGGAAGGCTGCTCCCAGTCCATCACCGCGATCAGATCGTAATTCTCGTCGAACATCATGTTGCCGATGCGGCAATCGCCCCAGACCAGCCCCGGCGTGGAATGATCCGGCATGGTCGATTCGAGCTTCGCCCTTGCCTCGGCGAGAACGGGAACTTCGCCGTCGGCGTTCACCCAGTCGACGTAGCGCCACCACTTCTCCCACTCCTGCGGCAGGCCCTGCTCGGCGCCCGGAGGCCCCTTGAGGAACTGGAGTCTCTCGACCGGCATGGTGTGAAGCCGCGCCATGGCCTCGACGCCTTGCTTCCAGGCCTTGTGGCGCTGCTCGGGTGTCGATTCGGCGAACCAGCCAGTCATCGAATAGGGCGGAATGCTGACGGTGACGCGGCCCTCCTTCTTTTCCATGACGTAGAACTTGCCGCCGAGAATCGATTCGTCGTCTTCCTTCCACCAGACCTTGGCCACCGGAATACGTCCGTCCTCGTGGAAGAGTTGCATCACTTCGATCTGCTGGTCCCACAGATCATAGGGAAACATGATGAAGCTGACCGGCTTGAAGCGCACGACAAAACCCTGATCGACCCGCTCGCCGCCCTCGCTCCAGTGCGCGTCGAACAGGATCGTCTCGTGCGACTGACCCGCGCCGCGCGGATATTCGAGATTGTCGATTACGATGCCGCGAGCATCGGGCATGCGGCCCTGCATCCAGTCGGCCAGATCCTTGCTCAGATCATCAAGGTCACGCGTCGAAGGCGCGACGATTACATCAGACATTGCCTGCTCCCGGCTCGCTAGATTATTCGCAATGGCGAACTACTTTTCACTATCGCGATGCTAGTGGGGCACGTTGCCAGGGTCAAGCCGCCCGGCCTTCACCCGCAATGAAATCGGAAACGCGCGCGCAGGCATCGCGCAGCTTCTCGCCCGCCGCGATGACGCGCTGCGCCGACATGCTCGAATAGAAGCCGGTCATGCCAAGGGCAAAGCTGACCCGGCCCTTGCCGTCGCTGACCGGAGCCATGATCGCGGCGACGGCATAGGTCCGATCCTCGCTTACCGAAACGGACTGGATCGGCAGGTCGGTGGTGCGCGCGGCAATGTCCGCGTCGTAACCCGGCCCGTCGAGGTTGAACCCTGGCTTGCGCTCGATCACCAGATAGCCGTTGTCGCGCACAAGTTGCGCCGCTTCGTTGAACGACGTCTTTTGCGCACCGCTCGGTTCGAAATCGGTGCTGCGCAGCCAGTTGTCGAGCCCTCTCTCCACGTCGGAGAAGAACACCGGAGCCAGTGCCTCGTGCAGCTTGAAACTGGCACCGAGCGGCACCGGATAGCCAACATGGCTTGCAGACGCGGCGCGATCGCGCAGGCGCACCAGCGAATCGTCGAGGAAATAGGCCCCGCACAGCACGTCGAATTCGTCGGCGAGCTTGCGCATTTCCGGCTGCGCGACCTGCAGCGGCGAGAAATGTTGCGCCGCCGTCCGGCCGATCGCGGCAAGCGCCGGACCCAGCACATAGGTCTTGTCGCTGGTGCGATAGAGATAGCCGACATCGACGAGCCCGGTAAGCAGCGCATGGCAGGTCGCCCGGCTGAGCTTGAGCGCGCGCACAAGGTCGGTCAGGGCGAAAGCCTGCCCCGGATGATCGGCAATGAAATTGAGAATGGCCGCCACACGCTTGACGCCCGGTGAAGATCTCGACATCTGCTGTGTGTTGCCCGATTTTTCGCTATTTCGAATTTGGGTCGTAATCGCCACCGCAATGAGCGTCAATAGCCGTCAGTGGCGATACTCAGCTTTCGGCGAATTCGAACGGCGCCGACGACCTGCGGTATTCGTCCGACAGCACGTCGCGACCGATCGGCGGCAAGGCGCGGGCGTGGCATTCGGCCCGGTTGCACAAGCGACAGGTGACGCCGATGGGCGTCGGCGATCCGGTTGCGTCGTCCGCATAGGTGAGCGCGGAAGCGTGCTCTGCCGCGCAGGCCAGCGCGATGGCGCGCATGACCTGCGGCGCACCGTGGCTTCCGCCCCCCGCCATGACCGTGCGAGCGATGGAAAAGAATCGCTGGCCGTCGGGCAGCTCCAGCCACTGGGTGACGATCTGTGCCGGTTGGCGGAAGGCCGAATGGACCGACCACAGCGGACAGCCGCCGCCATGGGCGGCAAAGGGGAAGCCCGCGCCATCCAGCCGCTTG
>JAGREJ010000298.1 GCA_020446595.1 Novosphingobium sp.
CGCTATTCGGCGGCTTCCAGTGTCCTTACGCCAGAAACCTTCAGCCGCGTCATGTCAGCCTTGCCGCCGCGTAGCAACTGGCCTGAGTGATTGCCGGTTTCCTTGTCGTCCTCGATCGTCACCTGACCGTTGACGAGGACATAGCGATAACCGCTGCCGCCTGACACGAGGCGATATTCGTCGCCCGGCAGATCGCGGCGGAACTCGGGGAAATTGTAGTCCAGCTTGTCGTAGTCGTAGACGATCAGGTCGGCCACCGAACCTTCGCGGATCGTGCCGCGATCCTGGAATCCGGCGCAGAAGGCGGGGAAGGCCGAGAGCCGCCAGTGCGCTTCCTCCAGCGTCGAGAACTGGTGCTCGCGCACGTATTTGGCGATGTATTCGGTGCCGTAGCTGCCCGCGGCGAGATACTTGAGGTGCGCGCCACCGTCCGACAGGCCGGGAATGATATAGGGGCTGTCGATCAGCTCCTTGATCCCTTCCAGCGTGGTGTCGAACTGGGTCGCCTGGAACACCGTTTCCAGCTCGTCGGCGAGCACGATGTCGCAGACCACATCGACCGGATGCATGTCGAGCGCCCTAGCGATCTCGCCGATTGGCTTGCCTTCGTAGGCCTTGAATTTCGCAGCCTGCGTCTTTTGCACACGCGTGTCCTGGATATCGTCGATGAACATCACCTTCATCGGTTCGGCGCGCAGCCGATCGCGCACCGCCGGATCGGCGAAATTGGCGAGCTTGGCCTCGCGCGATACATCCGGGCCGACCAGATCGTTCCACACCGGCCCCCACAGATCCCAGTAATCGAACGTGAACAGCAGCGGCGGGTTCTGGGTGATGCCCTGGCCATAGATGCGCAGGCCGCGCTTGTGGCATTCCTCGAACCAGGCCATCTGGTTGCGCCGCCATTCCTGCATCATGCCGCCCGAAGGCACGACCGCCTGATAGATCATCGGCGCGCCGCTGACGCGGGCCAGGTCTTCCCATTGCTCGTTGGTCATGAAGCGGCCGCCGGAAAGCTCGATGAAGCCTTCGCCGCGCTCACCGAGCACTTCGGCAAGCACCATGCGGGTTTCCTGATGCATCACGTCGCTGGGCATCGGCGTGCCGTCGAAATCGGACTGCGCGGCGTTGTCGCCGGAGGTCTTCTCCGGCTCGCCGGCAATGCCGAGGCACTGGGCGGACCAGCCGCAGGCGCCAGCGTCCATCGCCTCGTTCAGCAACCGCGCCATTTCGGCATGTTCGGCCTCCGTAGGCACGCGGCCCGCCTTGGCATCTTCGAGACCCATGACCCAGACCAGCAGCGGATTGACCCCGACATAGGGCAGCACATTGACTGCGAGCGGGGCGCGATCGATCGAATCGAGCATTTCGGGATAGGTCTCCCAGTCCCACGGCATCGCGCTTTCGAGTGTCGCCATGGGGATCGCCTCGACCTTGGTCATCGAGCGCATGGCGCGCTCGCGCAGGTCCTTCTTCACCGGGGCGAAGCCGAAGCCACAGTTGCCGATGACGACAGAGGTGACGCCGTTCCAGCCCGAAGTGGTGAGGTAGGGATCCCAGAACACCTGCGCGTCGTAATGCGTGTGCAGGTCGATGAAGCCGGGCGCGACGATCAGGCCCGTTGCGTCGATCTCGCGATCGCAGGTGGTGTCGGGCGTGATGCGGCCGACCTTGGCGATCACGCCGTCCTTGATGCCCACGTCGCCCACGAAGCGGGAATTGCGCTGTCCATCGACGATCATGCCGCCGCGAATGATGGTGTCGTAATGTGCCATGGCCTCTCTCTCCTCAAATCGTGTTGTCAGGTGGCGACGTGCTCGCCGCGTGTCTTGGCGACCGTTGCAAGCAGACGGTCGAGCGTGGCCTCGAATCCGGGCCGGGTAATGGTGGCGCGGTAGCGTTCGCGCTGCGATGCGAGCATGGGCAACTCGTCCGCCTGTTCGTCGAGCAGTGCATCGACTTCGGCGGTTGCGGTGCCTCGCTCGCCGTCCCATCCCATGGCCGATGCGACCACGGCGGAGCCGATGGCAATGGCGCGCAGGTCGCGGATCAGGTCGAGCGCTTCGGCCTGCCCGAAGCCGCGCCGGTCCATCGCCTCGAGATAACTTTCGATCATCCCGACTTCGTGCGAGGGTGGAAATCCTCCCCCAGCATATTCGGCGATGAGCGCCGGGTTGCCCGCGAACAGGGTGAACAGCAGGTTCGCATATTCATGCGCCAGTTCCGTCCAGTGCTGGCCGGTGTCCTGCGGTTGGAGCTTGCGCCGGAATTCGGCCTGGACGACCAGCCCCTGAAGCTCGCTGCGGTTGCGGACATGGCGATAGAGCGCGCCGACCGAGACATCGAGGCGCTTTGCCACTTCGGCCATGGTGACCTCTTCCAGCCCGATTTCGGCGGCGGTCGCAACGATCGCGGCGAGCGTGATCTTGTTCGGGCGACCGAGCGTTCGAATCGTTTCGGAGGCAGCGGTGCGGGACATAGTGAAAGACTTTCACAAAGCCATTTCGCTGTCAATTCCCTCGATTCGCGGCGTGGGACTAGGCAGCTTGGGAAATGGAACATATAAGGAACATTTGTGCCATTCCGGCGCTAAGGAGCGACCATGCCCGAAGCACCGCTCACACCCGGCAAGCGCCGCATCGAGATTGATCCCGATGCGCTGGAACCGCCCGAGCGCGCGCCTTTCGTCGAGCTGGGTGTGGCGAGCTGCTTTTCGTTCTTGCGCGGCGCTTCCGACGCGGTCGATCTGGTGACTACGGCGCGCATGCTCGGCTACGATGCGCTGGGAATCGCCGACGTCAATTCGATGGCGGGCGTGGTGCGTATTCACCGTGAGGCAAAGTCGCTGAAGCTGCGCCCGGTGATCGGCTGCCGGATCGAGACGGTAGAGGGGCTGGCGTTCCTTGCCTATCCGGTGGGCCGGGCCGCCTATGGCCGCCTTTGCCGCCTGATTTCGGCGGGGCGGATGCAGACGCTTGATGGCGAGTGGCAGGACAAGGGCGTGTGCGAGATTTCGCTGGAGATGCTGGCGGAGCATTCCGCCAAAGAAGGCGAAGGGGATGTGCAGCTGATCCTGATCCCGCCGCGCGATCTGGATGCGGAGTTCACGATTGCGGCGGACAGCAATGTCGTGGCGTTTCCGGCTAGCCATCACCCCGGCCCCCGAGCCGGGGTCTCGCTTCCTTCGGATGCGGCAAAAGAAAGCTGGACCCCGGATCAAGTCCGGGGCGACGATGAATTCACAGCTTCTTTCTCCGATCTCCTCCCCGACGTTGTCGCGCAACTCCCCACCCTGAAACACATCGCCGCAAGCTATCTCTACCGAGGCGACGACATTGCCCGGATCGAGGCGCTCGATGCCATGGCGCGGGACAACGGCCTGTCGATCCTCGCCACTAACGATGTGCTCTATCACGCGCCCCAGCGCCGCCCGCTTCAGGATGTGATGACCGCGATCCGCCACAAGACCACGGTGGCAAAGGCCGGTTTCCTGCTCGAAGCCAATGCCGAGCGGCATCTGAAATCCCCGCAGGAGATGCAACGCCTGTTCGCGCCATGGCCGCATGCCATCGAAGCGGCGCGGCAAGTGGCCGACGCCTGCCAGTTCAGCCTCAAGGAATTGTCCTACAAATACCCCGAGGAAAGCTATCCCGAACATCGCACCCCGCAGCAGCAACTGGTTGTACTGACCTGGCAGGGGGCACAGCATCGCTACCCCTCGGGCGTGCCGCGTGATGTGCGGGAAACGCTTGAAAAAGAACTCGCGCTGATCGCAAAGCTCGATCTCGCGCGCTATTTCCTCACAATCAAGGAGATCGTCGATTTCGCCCGTGCGCAGGATCCGCCGATCTTGTGTCAGGGCAGGGGCTCTGCGGCCAATTCGGCGGTCTGCTTTTGCCTTGAGATCACTTCGGTCGATCCGGCCGAACACCAGTTGCTGTTCGACCGTTTTCTGTCCGAGGAACGCAATGAGCCGCCCGATATCGATGTCGATTTCGAGCACGA
>JAGREJ010000299.1 GCA_020446595.1 Novosphingobium sp.
CGGTTTCGATGGCGAGCACGATGTCGCCCTTGGTCGTTTCCAGCACGACCTCTACCGTCGTGGGTTCGGGCGCGCGGACCGATGGATCGTGCTCGACACGTGGGCTGGTAGCAATCAGCGCGAATGCCGCTAGGCCGAGCGCCAGACGCGCCAGTTTCATGCTGCTTCGACCTGTTCGGAGAAGATCAGATCCATCGCGGCGCTGTCGAAATCTTCCGCCCCACGGAAACCCAGCATCTCGCGCGCTTCGGGGATCGGCAGGTGCAGCGCATCCTCATAGCGCGCCTCATAGACCGATTCCGATGCCAGCCCCACGGCAATGCCGCGCTGCATCAGTTCGAGCACCGTCGGCCATGTCTGCGGATAATGCAGGAAGGCGCGCATCACCATGCGATAGGACAGGAAGATGTAATGCGGCGCAATGTTCATCGCCATTTCGGGCGAGTAGTGCGCGAAAGGGTTGGAAACGCGGCCGAACAGCGGGATCAGTTCGCCGAGCGAGTTGAAACCGCCGCCGGTCATCAGGTGTTCGTAATCGTGGATCTGCGCCGAGCGGATCTTGATGAACTCTATGTCGGTCTTTGGCGTGGGATCCTTGTAGCCCAGGTTCAGCGCGATGCCGTTATCGACCATGTAGCGGTAGAAAATCCCGCCGAAGCTTTCGGGATCGAAATGCGCGAAGTCTTCGACTTGCATGGTGCTCAACCACTTTTCCTCGATCCACTTTCGGAACGAGGGATTGCGCTCCTTTTCGGCGTCGATCAGCCGCTGCACCTCGGCATCGTCGCGAATTTCGTCGAGCGATTGCAGCAGGCCCGATGCGGCGTCCGAAGGTATCGGCACGTCATGCCCGTTGCGGCGCAGGAAATGCGTCATCAGCCAGTCGCGCAGGCCCGCATGGTTGAGGTATTTGGACGTGCTGAGCAGATTGCTGCTTGTCGGCTCGGCCTGCCGCAAGCCGCTTTTGAAATAGGAATAGTCCCGGTCCATCGTGACCCTACTCGGCCGCTTCCTGCATGGCTTCGCCGGGAACGACCTGCTCGGTGTAAATCAGGTCCATCTCTGCGGTATCGACATCTTCGGCATGCCGGAATCCGAGCATCTCGCGCGCTTCGGGGATCGGCAGGTGCAGCGCCGCCTCGTAATTCATCATGTGCGTCGATTCCGACGCCTTGCCGATCTTGATGCCGCGCTGGATCAGGTCGAGCACGGTCGGCCAGACCTGCGGATAGTGCAGGAAAGCCCGCATCACGAGGCGCGTGCCTCCGAAAATGAACATCTGCGAGATGCCCGCCGCCAGCTCCGGCGAGAAATGCGAGAACGGGTTCGACAGGCGGAAATAGTATGGCAGCAATTCACCGAGCGAGTTGAACTGCCCGCCGGTCATCAGGTGCTCGAAATCGTGGACCTGGCCCGAACGGATGCGGATATAGGTGAGGTCGTCCTTGGGCACTTCGTAGCCCCAGCCAAGGTTCAGCTCGTAATTGTTGTCGGTGATGTAGCGGTAATAGATGCCGCCGAAGCTGTCGGGATCGAACTTGGAAAAGTCCTCCTTGGTGAGGCCCATGTAGGGACGCTCCTCGTCGAGCCACTTGCGGACCTTGGGATTCTTTTCCTTCTCCTCGTCGATCAGGCGTGTCATCTCCTTCTCGTCGCGCAGGTCGTCCATCGCCTGATTGAGGCCCATGACCGGATCGGAAGGGATCGGAATATCCGGCCCGTTGCGGCGCAGGAAATGCGTCACCATCCAGTCGCGCAGGCCCATGTGATTGAGATATTTCGACGTGCTCAGCAGGTTGCTGCTGCTGGGTTGCGCCTGCCGGATACCGGCGGTGAAATAGGTGTAGTCGCGATCCATTTTCCTGTCCTTCCCAAGCCCCCTTATGGCGCGGGGATAACCCATGTCCGATCCAGCGCCCTTGATGCAGGACAACCCATGAGGATCAGATCGCGGGCAATCTCGGCCCGCAACAATTCGATCACATCCTTCACGCCCTGCTCGCCGGCTACCGCCAGACCATAGAGGTATGGCCTGCCAATAAACACTGCTTTGGCGCCCAATGCCAGCGCCGTGATGACATCGCTGCCGCGCCGCACGCCGCCATCGAGGAAAACCTCGCCCCGCTCGCCGATCCTTTCCGCGATGGCGGGAAGCGCCTCTATCGAGGCGGGAGAGCGGTCGAGCTGCCTTCCGCCGTGGTTGGAAACGACCACGCCCTCGCAACCGATCTCAACCACGGCCTTCGCGGCATCGTCGGCATCGAGAATGCCCTTCACGTAAAGCGGACCCTGCCAGGTATCGCGGATCCAGGCGAGGTCTTCCCATGTCATGTCCGACTGGATCATGATTTTCGCCATGTGCCTTTGCGACGCTTCGGCCTCGGCGAGTGCAGCGGTAAGCTTGCCAGTTGGCGCGGCTTCGCCTTCTTCCTGCGCGCGCAGCCTTGCTTCGTCGGCGTGGTGCGCGGAGGCAAGGCGCCGGTGTTTGAGCGCGTCGCGCACCCAGCGCCAGTGCCGCGCCATTTGGAGCGCGCGGCTCGGAGTGACGGTCCAGGGCAGGGTGAACTGCCAGCGCCGTTCGTCCTCGCGGTTGCCGACGGTCTGGACGTCGATGGTGACGAACAGCGCGGCATATCCGGCCGCTTT
>JAGREJ010000038.1 GCA_020446595.1 Novosphingobium sp.
CGCGGAACGCGCCTACCAGTTCGGCATGGTCAACCGCATGTTCCCGCGCGAGACACTGCGGGAGGAGGTCGGCAAGATCGCGGCGGAGATCGCAACGCGCCCGCGCTTCGGCCTTGCCCTTTGCAAGCAGGCGATCAACCATGTCGAGGAGGCCCGTGGCAAGCGCACGACCATGGACGCGGTCTTCCATATGCACCACCTGGCCCATGCGCATAACCAGATCGTCTCGGGCTCGCTGTCGGGCGGTTTCGATGGCAAGAAAATGGCGGTCGAGAACAAGAAGCAGGCCGGAGAAGCCTGATCCGTCAAATCGGACAGGGAGAGGGGTGAGGCAGTGAACACACAGAGCCAGCCATTGGGGCGAGCCTGGGGCATGGTGGCCGCCCTTTTCGCCATCTATGTGTTTGCGTGGCTCGACCGGCTCGCGGTCTCCATGCTCGTTTCCCCGATCAAGGAGGCGATGGACCTGTCCGATGTCCAGATGAGCCTCGTGCTCGGTCCGGCCTTCGCCTTCGCCTATGCCGTGTTCGGAGTGCCTTTGGGCTGGGCGGCTGACAGGTTCTCGCGGCGACTGGTGATCTTCTGCGGTGTGCTGGTCTGGGCAGCGGCGACCTTCGCTTGCGGACTCGTCACGACTTTCCCGGCCTTGCTGGCCTGCCGGGTGGTTGTCGGAATCGGTGAAGCGGCACTCCTGCCGTCGGCCTATTCGCTGATTGGTGACGCATTCCCGCCCCAGAAAGTTACCATGGCGACGTCGGTATTCCAGTCGGCGGGCAAGACCGGGTCAGCAGCCGCGTTCGGGCTTGGCGGTCTCGCCATCGCCTTTGCCCAGACGCTGACACATGTCGACTGGCCGGTGGTCGGGCATGCGAGCTACTGGCAGATCACCTTCTGGCTGGTCGGCATTCCCGGTTTCGCGCTTGCGTTCCTCGCGCTCAGTTTTCCCGATCCGCCACGTCGGCAGACCGCGAACAGCGATGCCCAGGGCGGCGATCTCAGGGGATTCTTCCGCCGCCACGGCAAGCTGGCGGGTCTGATCGCCTTTGCCTTCACATGCCTTGCCATGGTCGGATACTCGCTGACCTCTTGGGTGCCGACCTACATGGACCGGCATTTCGGCTGGGAACCAGCGCGATATGGGGTGGCGTTGAGCTTGATGAACATCCTCGGTGCGGTGGCGCTGGTTATTTGCGGGCGAATCGTAGACCTGCTGTTCACCAGAGGCATGCGCGATGCGCACCTGCGCTTCTACACATGGACGATCCTTGCCCTTTCACCCGCCATCCTCGCCGCTTTCTTCGTGACTAACCCCTATTTGTTTCTTGCCTGCTATGCGCTGATCCAGATCATCACTGTTCCCTTTATCGTCTATGGTTCGGCCATCATCGCCTTGCTTGCGCCAAGTGGATCGCGCGGCCAGTTGCTCGGCCTCCTGATGTTTGTTTTCAACATCGTCGGATTCGGAGGCGGCCCGGCACTGGTCGGTTTCCTCACGGACTATGTGTTCGCCGACGAGGCGAAGGTCGGCATGTCGCTTGCCGTGGTCACGATTGGCGGGGCTGCGCTTGCCCTGATCGCCATGCGGATCGCCCTGCCGGTCCTGCGCCGCGCTGTCGGCGAGGAAGTGGCCGCAAGCTAAAGCATCTTGCCTTTATTGCACTGTTGTGCAAATTTGAGAATGACGATTGTGAGATTGGGAGATACCATGGCCGGACCGCTTCAGCACCTTCGGGTTATCGAACTGGCAGGCGTCCTACCCGCCGCGATGGCGGCAATGCTGCTCGCAGACCACGGCGCCGAAGTCATCAAGGTCGAGCCTGTCGGCGGCGACGTCTTTGCCCATGACCTTACGCGGAAGGGCTGGGACCGTGGCAAGGCCAGCGTCGAGATCGACGCGGCGAGCGATCCCGAAGCACTGCGCGCTCTGCTCGCTACTGCCGACGTTTTCATCCACGGGCTGTCGGCCGCCGAAGCAGTCGCGCTCGGGCTCGACGAAGCCTCGCTGTCGCGCGATTTCCCGGCGCTCGTTTCCTGCGCGTTGACCGGTTACGGCAGCGACACACCCTATGCCGACCGGCCCTATGGCGAATCTCTCGCTGCCGCGAAGCTCGGCGTGATGGTCGATCGCGGCAGTTCGTTCCGGGAAGGACCGATGTATCTCGGTCATCCGGCACTGCACTACGGTCTGGCCTTCCTTGTCGCCATTAATGTTCTAGCCGGACTGCGGGCGCGCCGCTCGATCGGCGAGGGTCAGGCGACCGAAGCCTCGTTGCTCGATGCCTTTATCGCCCAGAGCCCGATGAACCACTGGTGGCAGGAAGACGGCATGTCCTACATCAAGAAGGGCGATTCGGGCGCGCTCGACCGCTTCGGCTACGTCCGGCTGGTGACCGGCGTGTTCGAGTGCGGCGATGGCAAGTTCCTGCAAATCCACACCGGTTCGGGCGGTTTCAAACCCGCCTTCGACATTCTCGGTTTCGGCGACCGCATCGCGGCGGTCAACGGCCCGGAAATGGCCTTTCCGCTGAGCGAGGACGAATATCAGGCTGCGCGTGTCGATATTGTCGAGGCGTTCAAGGCAAAGCCACGCGACGAGTGGATACCGCTGTTCCACGCTGCCGACGTGGCGGCGCTGCCGGTGCTGGAACCTGGCGAAATCCTGCTCGACGAGCAGGTCGAATTTGCGGACATGCGTATCGCGCTGCCCGATCCGGAATTCGGGACCATCCATCAGGCCGCCCCCGCTGCGCGGTTCTCGCTTTCCGCCTGCGACACACCCCGGCCAGCGCCCGCAATCGGCGCGGACAATGGCCGGCTAGCCGAATTGCAGGCTGCTCCGGTGCGCAAGGCCGGTCCCAAGGTTCGTGACATTGCGCGCCCGCTCGAAGGTGTGCGGATTGTCGATTTCTCCTCGTTCTTCGCAGTCGGCTTTGGCGGGCGTCTGCTGAACGATCTTGGCGCGGACGTCATCAAGGTCGAAACGCCCACCGGCGACCAGATGCGCCCGCTGCCCGACGTGTTCGACGCCGCCAACCGCGGCAAGCGTGACGTAGTAATAGATCTCAAGACTCCCGAGGGGCTGGAAGCAGCCAAGCGGCTGGTCGCTACGGCTGACCTCGTCACGCATAACCTTCGCCCCGGCAAGGCTGACAAGCTGGGTATCGGTTACGAGGCGCTGAAGGCGGTCAAGCCCGGTCTCGTCTATCTTTATCTGCCGGGTTACGGCTCAGACGGACCGAAGAAGCTGCTCAAGGCCTTCGCGCCGCTCATCAGCGGCTGGGTCGGCCTGCTTTACGAGGTAGGCGGCGAAGGCAATTTGCCCAACCGGGCGGCCTTCGGCAACGAGGACTACAACAACGGTTTCCTCGCTGCCGTCACCGCCATCATGGCGCTGGAAAACCGCGATGAGCGAGGTTTCGGCGAATATGTCGAGTGTCCGCAGCTCCACTCCAGCCTCTGGACCACATCAGAGCATTTCCTCGATGCGAACATGAAGCCGGTGTACGGCCTGCGTTCCGACAAGGAGCAGCAGGGCTTCAACGCGCTCGATCGCATCTACCGCACCGACAACGGCTGGGTCTGCATTTGCTGCCGTCAGGACGAGCGTTTCGCTGCGCTGGCGGCGGCGACCGACATGCCACAGGACTTGCGCCTTGCCAGCGATGCCGAGCGCCGCGCCAGTGACGCCGCGATCAAGACATATCTGGATGGCTGGTTCGCCTCCCGCAGCAGCGAGGACGCGTTCAGCCAGCTCGATGCTGCCGGTGCGCCCGCGGAAATCGTCTACGAGCAAACCTGGGTGGACGAGTCGCTGTGGTTCGACTGGATGGTCGAAACCAACCGCGTGATCGAAAGCCGCGATTCGATGTACGGGCACATCCGCGAACTCGGCCTGTTCAACCACCTGTCGCGCACGCCGGGTCTGGCGAAGGACGACGGCCCCCGGCTTGGTGAACATACGCGTGAGTTGCTGGTCGAAGCGGGCTATTCGACCAGCGAGATCGATGCGCTTGTCGCCAGCGGGATCGCCATTGAAGCCACGGACATTACCGGACGGATCGAGTCCAACGTCACGGCCTGACGGCGCGTCCAGGGAGGACGACAGCAATGCAGCTCAACCTGCGCTACGACATGAACAGCCCACCTTTCGGCACGCCGCATCCGCAGATGTATCGCACCGCGATCGAGCAGGCGGCATGGGCGGACAAGCTGGGCTTTACTCAGGTGTTCCTCGCCGAGCATCATGGCGCGGAGCATGGCTACTGTCCTTCGCCGATGGTTCAGGCGGCCTCGATCTTCGCGGTGACGCAAAAGCTCAATGTCCATCTTTCGGCATTGGTCGTCACCATGCACGATCCACTGCGCATAGCCGAAGACCTTGCAGTGCTCGACAACATCTCCAACGGGCGCATCTGGCTGACCGTGGGGATGGGGTATCGTCCGCACGAGTTCGAGATGTTCGGCAAGGACATCACCAAGAAGCTGGGCCTGATGAACAAGGCGCTCGATACCCTCAAGAAATCGTGGGGCGGCGAACCATTCGAATACGAAGGACGCACGGTGCGGGTCACGCCCGCAGGCGTCCAGCCGGGCGGTCCGAAAATCTACATGGGCGGATCCACCGAAAAGTCGGCGCTGCGTGCGGCAAGGGGCGGTTACCAGTATTTTCCTGGTCATCCGGGCTTGTGGGAAATCTATGCCGAAGAGCGCGCGAAACTGGGCTTTCCTCCGCCCGAACCGATCGTCAAATCGGTCGCCAGTTTTCTCTACATCACCGACGATCCCGAGCGTGACTGGCCGCGCGTCGCGCCTCATGTCGCTTATGCCACCAATACCTATGCTGAGTGGGCGACCGAGCGCGGCACCGGCGACACGCTCTACAAAGCTGCCGACACGGTCGAGTCGCTGAAGGCCATGCCCAACATCAAGGTGCTGACGCCCGACCAGTGCTTCGACTGGCTCAAGGAGCAACCCGCCAATACCGGGATCAATTTCCACGCCCTGCTGGGCGGGCTTGATCCCGAGCTTTCATGGGCGAGCCTGCTGCTGTTCGAGAAGGAAGTTCTGCCCCGGCTGATTGACGCGAACATGGTCGAGCTGAACCGGTGAAGCGCGTGGGCAAGGCAGTCGCGGTACTGGCCGCGCTGGGCCTGCTCTGCGCCAACAATTCGCCAGTCATCAAGGTCGATGCCGGACGTGTGCGCGGCGAGGCGCTCGGCAAAGGCGCAACCTTTCGCGGCATTCCTTTCGCCGCGCCGCCGACAGGTGAGATGCGCTGGCGAGACTCGGTGCCAGTCGCGCATTGGACTGGCGTGCGCGATGCCAGAGAATTCGGCCCGGCTTGCCCGCAGCGCAGGGAGGATGGGCAACCCGCGCTGGACCAGTCTGAAGATTGCCTGAATCTCAATGTAGTGACGCCCGATCTGAACGCGCGCGGCATGCCGGTGCTCGTCTCGATTCATGGCGGTGCCTATGCGTTCGGATCGAACCGCTACGTTACCGATCAGGGTGTCTCCCCCTTACTGGCAAAAGGCGTCGTTCTGGTCGCGCCCAATTACCGTGTCGGTCGCTTTGGCTTTTTTGCTCACCCTGCGTTGACCGCAGAGGCCGACAGGGGAACCGGCAATTTCTGGCTTTCAGACCAGATACTGGCGCTCGACTGGGTGCGCCGGAACATCGAAAACTTCGGTGGGGATCCCGCCAATGTGACAATCCTTGGCTGCTCGGCCGGTGGGTCGAGCGTCAACGCACTCATGGCGACTAGTCGCGCTCGCGGCCTGTTCGCCAAGGCCAGCGTCCACTCGGGCGGCGGCCTGTTCAACGCCAACCGCCCGCTTGCACAGGCCCAACAGCAAGGCGTCGCATTCGCCAGGCGTGCCGGTGTGCAGTCGGATGGGGCAACCGCCCTCGATGAATTGCGCTTGCTGACCCTCGAAGCAATCCTTGCCGCCGATCCCGGTCCGCCCGATTTCGGCGCGATTGTCGATGGCCATTACCTTTCCGCGCCACTCTCGGAGGTTTTCGCGAGCGGCGAACAGGCGCGGGTTCCGCTGATCGTCGGATCGACCAGCAACGAAGCGAGCGTTTTCGGATTGATGGGGTTCGATGCGGCGGCCTTGCGCAGCCGCTTCGGGATCGATCTCGATGTCGTCGGGCCGACCTATCGAACGCAATACGGCGAACTCGATGACGCCGAACTGCTGCGGCGGGTGCAGACCGATTTTCTCTTCACTTCCGCCGCCTTGGGCATGGGCGCATTGCATTCTCGCGTCGCCCCGGCCTGGGCTTATCATTTCGATTATCTTCCACCCTCGCTGCGCGGCAAGCTGCCGGGCGCTGCGCATTGCGCGGATATGCCATACCTGTTCGGCCCCCTCCCGGAGGCGGATGCCGAATCAATCTTGCTGGCGCAAACGGAACAAGATTATCTATTTAATTTCATTAAAAAATCTGATCCAAATGGCCCCAATCTGACCGGGTGGCCGCAGACGGGACCAGGCAATCATCTGGCTCTGGTTCTTGCCAGTGAGGCAGTCTCCAGCAGGGATTTGGGGAACGATGCCCTGCTTGTGTGGTTTGCCAAGTGGAAAAGCGAGACCGGCAGACCTATTGTACCCTAATTTTGCATTGACTGGCAAAATTGGACTGGCTATCAATATTGCACCAAGAGGCAAAAACGGGCTCGGCCCGCTCTACGGGGAGGAATAGGATGAAGAACCGGATCGTAACCGCATTGTTTGCGACTAGTGCGCTGACATTCGCAAGCTCGGCTATCGCTCAGGAAGCAGAGGAAGCATCTGGCGATAGTAGCGATATCGTCGTCACCGGCACCCGCATCGTTCGCGACGGCTACACGGCGCCCACTCCGGTGACAGTCGCCACGGTCGAGGATCTCGTCAAATCGACGCCGACCAACATTCCGGACGCGCTTAACAAGCTGCCACAGTTCCAGAATTCGCTCAGCCCCGGCAAGTCGGCGAACAACTTTTCGAACTTCCCGATCCACGGCAATGTCCTCAACCTGCGTGGCCTCGGCACGGTTAGCAACAATCCCAAGGGTCCGCTGCGCACCTTGATTCTGATGGACGGCGTCCGCGTCGCGCCGACTACGTTCATCGGCACGATCGACACCAATGTGATCCCCAACCTGCTGGTCGAGCGGGTCGATGTTGTCAC
>JAGREJ010000300.1 GCA_020446595.1 Novosphingobium sp.
TCGTCGATGCGCAGCCAGGCGGTAATGTCTTCCGGATCGGTCATGTCACATCGCTCCGTCATGCGCTGAACGGTTCTTCCCCGGCCAGCTTGGTCCGGCGCATGAGACGGCCGGAATCCCTTGCATAGGGCGTCGCGCGATGGAGCGTGCCGGTGTTGTCCCACAGCACCGCATCGCCTGCGGACCATGAATGCGTCAGGCAGAACCGGTCCTGCGTCGCCCAATCGCGCAGGTAGGTAAGCAGGTCGAGGCCTTCGAGCGGATCCATGCCCACAATGTTGGTCGCGGTGTTGCCGATCACCAGCGACTTGCGCCCAGACCGGTGCGTCCAGACCAGGGGGAGCGTATTGTGCGCGATCTGCCGCCATTCCTGAAATGTCGCGTAACTCGGTTCCGGCTCGACGCTCAATTGCGCGCCGGCCAGCGAGTGCACGGCATACAAGCCTTCGATCATGGCCATGCGGTCGTCGGGCAGGGCTTCCCACGCGACATAGGAATTGCAGAACTGGGTATCGCCTCCAACCGGTGCGGGGCGCACGCAGCACATGATCGAGCCCAGAATCGGCACCGTGTTCATGTAGCCGTCGAAGTGCCAGAAGAACGAGGCCTCGGTGTAGCGCGCGGTCGAACCGCCCGCCGGGTCGATCGAGATGTCGGTGGCCGAGCCGTCCTCATAGTCGGAGACATATCCGCCAAGCGTCCGCGTGAATGCGACATGTTCGTCGTGCGAGAAATGGACGCCGGGAAAGACCAGCACGCCGCGTTGCTCCAGCAAGGCGCGGATCGCTTGCGAATGGCGCCCATCCAGCAGGACTTCCCTCGGTTCGTCCACAACCGCGCCGATGACGTCCGTCAGCAGGTGGTGGCGAATAGCTTGGGTGACAGGCGCATCGCTCATGGTCTTGCGCCCTAGCAGTGCATCGGTCCTTGGGGTAGCCTGCGACTCATAGAGGAGAGACACGATGTGCGACGAAACCACTGCCGAAAGCCATGACCGCGCGCTGGCCGCGAAGGGCCTCACCCGCCGCGAGTTCGCGGCGCTGGGCGCGGCGGCCGCGCTCACGGCCTGTGCCTCGAACGGCAATGCTCGGCCCGGCGAGCAGGAACTGGTCGAAGAGCTGGTCCACATCACCACCGAGGATGGCGTTGCCGATGCCTTCTTCGTCCATCCGGCCCAGGGCAAGTGGCCCGGCGTCATCATGTGGCCCGACATTGCCGGACTGCGCGAGGCCAAGCGCATCATGGCGCGGCGGTTGGCGAGCGCCGGCCATGCCGTGCTGGTCGTCAACCAGTATTACCGCAGCCAGCCCGCGCCTGTGATGGAAAGCTTCTCCGAATTCATGGACCCGGAAGGTCGCAAGAAGGCGATGGCGCTCTACGGCACGGTCACACCCGATGCGGTCACGCGCGATGCGAAAGCTTTCGTTACTTTCCTCGACAGCAAGGCGGCGGTCGACAAGGCGCGCGGCATCGGCTCCTGCGGATATTGCATGGGCGGTTCGTTCACTGTGCGCACCGCGGCGGCAAGGCCGGATCGCGTCAAGGCGGCAGCCTCGTTCCACGGCGGCGGACTGGTGGGCGACAAGCCCGACAGCCCGATCAACCTGCTGGACAAGACCAAGGCATCTTTCCTGCTCGCCATTTCACGCGACGACGACGCCAAGGCGCCGGGCGACAAGGACGCGCTGCGCAAGGTGGCGCAAGAGGTTGGCCGCCCGGCCGAAGTTGTCGTCTATCCCGCCGACCATGGCTGGATGGTGCCCGATTCACCGGTCTACGATCCCACGCAGGCCGATCTTGGCTTCGAACAGATGCTGGGTCTGTTCCTCAACATGTAGGTGAATGACCATGGCCAACGAAGCTCCCGAGAAACTGCCTCCGCGCTGGGTCATGAAACTCATGTCGCGCACGCACACCTTGCTTAACCGGATCACCGGCGGGCGCGTAGCCAACACTTTTGGCGGCGACGAGGTCTGCTTCGTCAAGATGACAGGGGCAAAGAGCGGCCGGAAGATCACGATGCCGCTGATGTATGTTCCTCATGGAGAGACTGTGCTGCTGGTCGCCTCGCAGGGCGGCGCGCCCAGGAATCCGGTCTGGTATTACAATATCGCGAAGAACCCGGACATCGAGGTGCGCCATCGGGGCAAGACCATGAAACTGCGGGCACGCCTCGCCACGCCGGAAGAAAAGCCCGCGCTGTGGCCGGTATGCGATGCCGCCTATGCGCCCTTCGCGGACTACCGCGCACGGACGGACCGCGACATCCCGATTTTCGTGTGCGAGCCGCGAGGGTAAGTGAGCGGCAATGGCGCCAGCGTGCGATCAGACCAGATCGTTGATTGTCACGCCAAGTGCTTTGGCCAGCTTGCAAACGGTCTCGACTGAGCCGGTGTTCCTGCCTGCCTCAATGTCGGCGATCTGAACCCGGTTCACCCCCGACATGTCGGCAAGCGCCTTCTGGGTTAGCCGACGAAACGAACGGTAAACCCGCACGGGATTCTCGCCGTCGATGAGCCGGTTAGCGAACTCGGATGGGATCAACTCGTCATTGCCTGATGCCAGCATAGCCTTTGCACGGTCGAAGCTTTCAAGATCGGCCAGCCGTTCGGCAGCTTCGCGCAAGCCTTCATATTCCTTGCGCGGAATCGTCACCATCTCGTTCATCGCACATTCCTCATTCGTATATGCCGCCGCGTGGGCCAATTTCGAGAACAGCCAGCACCACCCCATCCTCCATGATGACCCGCCAGTTGCCCACCCTCAGGCGGATACCATTTCGTCCCTTGAGCGCAGTGACGTTACTGGCCAGCGATTTTGGATCGTTGGCATATTGTTCGATCTTGGATCTGATGCGCTTTGCCGTTGTACTCGGCATTCGTGACAACGCTTTGATCGCTGCGCGGGTGTAGCTGATTTGCTTCACACCTCACACGGTAGTGAAAAGCGAAATTGTAGTCAATAACTACATTTCCGGTATGCCGGAGCGAATCCGGTTTCCCTTGCTCCCGCAGCCCCCGGCGCTAGACTTCCTGCCGAGCAGGAGGAGTAACGTCATGGGTGGTTTTCTGATCGCGTTGATCGTGGTCGTGGTCGTGTTCCTGATGATGGGCGTGCGCGTCGTCAGGCAGGGATACGTCTACACCATCGAAAGGCTGGGCAAGTTCACCCTGGCAGCGGAGCCGGGCCTGCATCTCATCATCCCCTTCGTCGATCGCGTCGGCCAGAAGGTCAACGTGATGGAACAGGTGCTCGACATTCCGGGTCAGGAAATCATCACCAAGGACAACGCCATGGTCGGCGTCGATGCCGTGGTGTTCTTCCAGGTGCTCGATGCCGGCAAGGCGGCTTACGAGGTGCACAACCTCTATGCCGCGATCATGGCGCTCACCACGACCAACCTGCGCACGGTGATGGGCTCGATGGACCTTGACGAAACGCTGTCGAAGCGAGACGAGATCAACGCGCGGCTGCTTGCTGTGGTCGATCACGCGACCAGCCCGTGGGGCGTGAAGATCACGCGAGTCGAGATCAAGGATATTCGCCCGCCGGTCGATATTTCCGACGCCATGGCCCGGCAGATGAAGGCCGAGCGACTGAAGCGCGCCGAAATCCTTGAGGCCGAGGGCGACCGGGCATCCAAGATCCTGCGCGCCGAGGGCGAAAAGCAATCCGCCATCCTCGAAGCGGAGGGCAGGCGCGAATCCGCGTTCCGCGACGCCGAGGCGCGCGAACGCGAGGCCGAGGCCGAAGCCAAGGCGACACAGATGGTGTCCGACGCGATTGCCGAGTCCGGCAGCCAGGCGATCAACTACTTCGTCGCGCAGAAATACACGGACGCGGTCAAGGCCTTCGCGACTTCGAACAACGCCAAGACCATCCTGTTCCCGGTCGAGGCGACGCAGCTCATCGGCACGCTCGGCGGTATCGGCGAACTGGCGAAGGAGGCGCTGGGCGACAGCTATTCGCCGCCATCGCCGCCACCCGCGCCACGTAATCCGCCGCGCGCGTCGGTGCCGCCGACTCAGGGTGGACAGTGATGGACGGCATGGGCGGTCTGGAACCGCACTATGCCTGGCTCGCCATTGGCCTGATCCTCGCCGCCGCCGAAATGGCGGTGCCCGGCGTGTTCCTGATCTGGATGGCGGGCGCGGCGCTGATTGTCGGCGCGCTCGCCTGGCTCACGCCGATCGGCGTGCCGTTGCAGATCGTGATTTTCGCCGTGCTGGCGATCGTCGCGGTGTTTCTCGGGCGGCGTTACATCCGATCTCATCCGATCCACGAGGCGGATCCGATGATGAACAAGCGCGCCGACCGGCTGGTTGGCGAGACGGTCGTGGTCACGCAGGCCATCGACGGCGGCTCGGGCAAGGTGCGGCTGGGCGACAGCGAGTGGCTGGCCAAGGGCGCCGATGCGGCGGTCGGTGCGCGGTTGAGGGTGACGGGGCACGATGGCACGGTGCTGCTGGTGGAGGCGGCGGGTTGAAGGATTCCCCCCGCCGCATATCCGGCTATTCTGTTGAGAGA
>JAGREJ010000301.1 GCA_020446595.1 Novosphingobium sp.
GAGCAGTTGCTGGGCGCGCTCCAGGGTGATCCGGCACTCTATGCCGGAAGGTTCTTTGGCAACGGCAGGGGCCTGACCGAAGCCTATCGTCTCAAGAACGAGGCGTTCTCGATTTTCGGCCAGATCGATTTCGAGGTGACCGACCGGCTGACGCTGACCGGAGGTCTGAACTACACCAAGGACAAGAAGCGGTTCTCGACCGACGTGACCTCGGACGAGGTGTTCTCGGCGATTCCGCTTTCCAGCTTCGTTACGCCGGCTACGCAGCTTTTCGTCGCACAGGGCGTGGCCACCGCAATCAACAGCGTGGCTCCGGGCACGATTCCTTCGGGCATTGCCAGCGCGGCGCAGATCGCCAGCTTTGCCGGTGGCACGGCGCCTTTCGGCAATGTGCTGACTCCGGGGATCTACAGCGGCACGATCGTACCCACTGCAACGGCGACAGCGCAGGGTCTGCTCGCGCTGCGGGCACTGCAATTCCTGCCGCCATTCCAGAATGTCCCGAACGCCATCGAGAACGGGAAGGTCAACGACGACAATGTCGCCTTCGCGCTGTCGGCCAACTACGAGATTACCGACACGACCAGCGTCTATCTGCGCTATGCGACCGGTTACAAAGCTGCGTCGGTCAATCTGTCGCGCAACAGCCAGCCTACAGCTCCCGCGCTGGCGCAACTCGTCGCAGCGGGACTTGCGGTGCCCAACGTGGCAGCGGGCAGCCGCTTTGCCGGACCGGAGGATTCGACGGTCTACGAGCTGGGCCTGAAGGGCAACTGGGGCTGGCTTTCGGCCAACGTCGCGCTGTTCAAGCAGGAGATCAAGGGCTTCCAGTCCAACCTGTTCACCGGAACCGGCTTCTTCCTTGCCAATGCGGGCAAGCAGTCGGTCGATGGCTTCGAGTTCGAAGGCCGCATGAAGCCGATCGATCCGCTGACGATTTCGCTCGCTGTCACCTACCTTGACTCCAAGTATGACAGCTTCCTGCTGTCCGGCGTCGGCGATCTGACCGGCACCAGGGTCGCGGGCGTGGCACCCTGGTCGATCACTTACGGAGCGCAATACGATCACGAGTTCGACAATGGCGACAGCCTGATCCTGCGCGCCGACTATCACTACGAATCGCCGTTCATGCTCGTCGAGGGCCTGCCCAACCTGGTGGTGAAGAATCCGATCACCGGTGCGGTCATCAGCAATACGCCTGCGATTCAGGCGGCAAGGGACTTCAAGCAGAGCGTCAACGACCTCAATGCCTCGATCACCTATGCCATGGACATGGGGCTGGAGTTCACGATCTGGGGCCGCAACCTGCTCGACGACCGGATGATCCGCCAGATTTTCGACTCGCCGGCGCAGATCGGCTCGATTTCGGGCTACCCGAACCAGCCGCGCACCTATGGTGCGACGGTGCGCTATCGGTTCTGACGAACGGGCCGGAGCCGCGCAATGCGTAGTTCCGGCCTGATTACAACAAGTTGAAGGCTATATCCTGGCTTTGGCGGCCCCCGCATTTTAGGGCTTTGCGGCGCGCATTTCGCTGATAGTCTGGCGTCTTCCTTGCTGTGGGGAAAGAGGAGGGCAAAATGCTGGATTGGGCTTTACTGCCGTTCAAGCGTTATTTCGATTTTCAGGGCCGTTCGCGGCGCATGGAATACTGGTCGTTCGCGCTGCTGATTTTCGTGATCTATATCGTGCTGGTCGGTATCATGATGGCCGGTGGCATGTCGCTTGCCGCATTGAGTGGAGATCCGGCTGCCGCTGCCGCGATGGAGATGGGGCCGCTGTTCTATGTCGGTGCCGGACTGCTGGCGCTGTTCGCTCTGGCGATCATCATTCCCAGCATCGCCGTCGTGGTCCGGCGGCTGCACGATCGCGACATGAGCGGCTGGTGGTATCTCGGCTTCATCGTCGCATCGATGATACCCTTCGTGGGCTTCATCGCCAGCATCGCCCTCTTGGTTCTGATGTTCCTGCCGGGAACCGTGGGACCAAACCGCTTCGGACCGGACCCCAAGGATCCGGGCAGCACCGAGGTCTTTGCCTGATTGCACCAGGGTGATAGTGCAAGCGCAACGGCGGGGCATGATCGCTCCGCCGTCTTGGCGTGAATTGAGGGAGCCTGTTTCCGGTGGATGAGTTGCGGCGACTGATGGGCAAGGGGAACAACTTCCTCTGGCTCTACCTCGCGCTGATGGTGCCGACCTATATCCTGCCCTATATGGGCTCGAACTCGCTCCTCGCGGGAGTCGCAACGTTTGGTGCGACGGCGCCACAGTTTCTTGTCCATCTGGTCTGCCTGATCGCGCTGTGCGTCTTCGCGCATCTACGCGGCAAGATCATTGACAAGACCTGGCTCGTCGCCCTGCCGATTGCCGCAGGCGTGTTCGACATGACACCGATCCTGAACTGGATCCCGCTGGTGCCCACCGCGTTGCATGTGGCCGCGCTGGTGATCGGCATGAAGGACGATGCGGATATCCCGCCTCCCGAAGATACGTTTTCCTGACGGCCTCTAAAGCTCCCGCAGCGCCTGCGCCGGCTTCGCGCGCAACAGCGGCAGCGATCCGGCCAGCGCGAAGGCCACCACCAGTGCAGCGCCGGACACCAGCACCGCCAGCACGCTCGGCCAGTCGGGCAGCCAGTCGAACTCGAACATCTGTGTCATCACCGCCCAGCCGATCGCGCTGCCCAGAATGAGCGCGACACCCGAAAGGACAGTGGCCAGCAGGCCATATTCGGCCAGTTGCAGCATCAGCAATTGCCCGCGGCTCGCGCCGAGCACGCGCAGGATAACGTTGTCGTAGAGACGGCTCGCCCGCGCCGCCGCGATCGCGCCCAGCAGCACCGCGAGGCCCGCCAGCACCGCCACCGAAGCCGCCGACAGGATCGCGGCGGACATCTGGCCGAGCAGCCCGCGCGCCTCGCGCAGCAGATCGCCCGTCTCGATCACCGAGCTTGTCGGGAAAGCACGCACCAGTTCCCCGAGCAGGCCCTTGCTGGTCGCGCCCGGCGGCAGGTTGATCGTCGCGGCAAGGTTGTGCGGTGCGTCGGCGAGAGTGTTGGGCGAGAATACCAGCACATTGTTGAAGCCCATGTCCTCCCAGTCGATCCGCCGGATCGAGGCGACGCGGGCAGTGCGCTCCACCCCGAGCACGCCCATGGTCAGCATGTCCCCGACTTCGAGGCCAATGGCGTCGGCCAGTTCATCTTCGACCGAGACCTGTGGCTCGCCCCGCCAGCCTTTTGGCCACCACTTGCCGCGCACGACCTCGTTACCTTCGGGCACCTGCTCCGAATAGGTCACGCCCCGCTCGCCGCGCAGCGCCCAGGCATCGTCGGGAAGGTTCTCGGTGTCGAGCGTATCGACGCGGGTCATCGCATGTTCCGGGCCATAGGCAAGGATGCGCGCGCGTAAGGTGGGCACGGTGCGGACCTCGGCCTCCGGCGCTGAACGGCTGACGGCCTTGCGAAATTCGGCTTCGCGATCCCTTGGCACGTCGATCACGAAATAGTCGGGGGCCTCACGCGGCACGCGCGCGGCGATATTGGCATTGAGGCTGGTCTGGAGCGTGGCAAGCAGGACGAAAGTAGAGAGGCCGAAGCCGAGCGCGGTGACCAGCGCACCGGTCTGTGCGCCGGGGCGGTGGAGATTGGCGAGCCCAGCGCGGAGCACCGGATCGCGCGGACGGGGCATGCGCGCCGCCAGATGCCGGATCGCGAGGCCCAGCAAGGCCAGCAGGCCAAGCACGCCCGCCGCGCCAAGCAGGAACAGCGCGCTCAGGCGGGGATTGCTCGCCGTCGCCAGCACCAGCACGGCGAGCAGGGCAAGTCCGCCGCCAACCGGCAGTGCCAGAGCCCTTGCCGACACGGCCAGCGGACTCACCCGCGCGCGCATCAGCGCCATGGCGGGCCAGGTTTGCGCGCGCAGCAGCGGTGGCGCGGAGAACACCAGCGCGACGATCAGGCCATAGGCCGCCGCTGTCGCCAGCGCGCGTCCGTCGAGCACGAAGCCGGGCGTGATCGGCAGCAGGCCTTCAAGCAGCTTTCCCAGCAGCGGCGTCACCAGCAGTCCGGCGGCGAGGCCCGCCGCGCTTCCGGCCAGCGCAGCCGCGCCGACCTGCAGCAGGTAGATACGCGCGATGTCTCCGCTCGTCGCGCCCAGCACCTTGAGCGTTGCCACGCTCGTGCGCCGCGCTTCGAGGTAGGAGGACACCCCGCCGCCGATCCCGATCCCGGCAATCACCAGCGCGGCAAGGCCAACCATGACCAGAAACTCGCCCATGCGCGAGACGAAGCGGTCTGTCCCCGGCGCGGCATTGTCACGGGTGCGGAACTCGAACCCGGCGGATGGGAAGCGCTTTTCGATGGCATCGGTCGCCGCTTTCGGACTGGCGCCGCGTGGCAACATGACCCGGGTCTTGGTGGTGAACATGGCGCCCGGCGCGATCAGCCCCGCACGCTCGGGAACCTCGTTGCGGACAATCGCGACATTGCCGAGATTGAAGCCTTCGCCGAGCATCTCGGGCTCCTTGTCGATGATGCCGCCGACCGTGAGCACCTGTCCGCCGATTGTCACCTTGTCGCCCGTTGCGACTTCCAGTCGTTCGGCGGTTCCTTCGGAAAGGTAGATGGATTGCAGCGGCGGTGCACCCGCCTTCCGGCCGTCCTGCAAGGCCAGTTCGCCGACCATCGGCCATGCCTCGTCCACGGCCTTGAGCGCCACGGGCGCGGTCAGCTCTCCGGCAACGGCGATGGCCTGCATCCGGTATCCGGTCGAGACAGGGCCGAACTGGCTGACGAATGCCATTTCCTCTTGCGAAAGGCCGCGTTGCCAGACCCGCACCTCGATGTCGCCGCCGAGTACTTCGCGCCCACGCCGTTCCAGCTCGCCGGTGATGGAGCCGGTCAGGGTGCCGATTGCCGCGAGCGCGCCGACGCCCAGGAACAGGCAGACCAGCAGCAGGCGCAGGCCCCGGAACCGGGCGTTGAGATCGCGCCGCGCGATGCGCCATGCAGCGGACCAGGGGAGGGGGGAATTCACAAACCGAAGTCCGTTCGCCTCGAGCGAAGTCGAGAGGTGTGGGCGCAAACGTGTCTCGACTGGGCTCGACACGAACGGAGACGGAATGGCATCCTAGCCACCCGTATCGCTCGCGATCCGCCCGTCGGCGAGCGTCACCACCCGCTCGCAGCGCGCGGCGAGGGCGGCATCGTGGGTGATCGTGACCAAGGTCGCACCGGTTTCGGCGCGGCGGGCGAGCAGCAGGTCCATGATCGCCTCGCCGGTCGCCTTGTCGAGGTTGCCGGTCGGCTCGTCGGCGAAGATCAGCGCAGGGCGCGGCGCGGTGGCGCGGGCAATGGCGACGCGCTGTTGCTCGCCGCCCGAAAGCTGCGTGGGGTAATGGGTCAGGCGGTGGCCGAGGCCGACCGA
>JAGREJ010000302.1 GCA_020446595.1 Novosphingobium sp.
GAGCTTGGCCTTGCCGCGCTGTGGCTCGCCGCCGCGCTTTGCGCCCTGCAATTGCTGACGGGCGCGCTGGCGGTGGCCGGCAAGGGCGGCGACATGGCCGGTCTGGTTCGTCCGGCTGCGGTGGCGCAGGGCCTGTTGGCGCTGGTCGCCTTCGCCGCCCTGATCGCGGTGTTCGCGCGCACCGACCTGTCGGTGCTGCTGGTCGCGATGAACTCGCATTCTGCCAAGCCATTGATTTTCAAGATCGCCGGAGCCTGGGGTAATCACGAAGGCTCGATGCTGCTGTGGGTGACGGTGATGGGCCTCGCGGGCGGCTTCGTCGCCCTGATCGACCGCCGCCTGCCCGAGCGCACCATGCTGGCGACGCTCGCCGCACAGGCATTCGTCAGCCTTGGGTTCTATGCCTTCCTGCTGTTCTCTTCCAATCCCTTCACCCGGCTGGACCCACCCGCGATCGAGGGTGGCGGGCTCAACCCCCTGTTGCAGGATCTTGGTCTCGCGTTCCATCCACCCACGCTTTACCTCGGCTATGTCGGCCTATCGGTGGCCTTCAGTTTCGCAGTCGGCGCGCTGGTGACCCGCGAGGTCGGCCCGCTGTTTGCCCGCGCAATGCGGCCATGGGTGCTGGGCGCGTGGATATTCCTGACCTTCGGCATCACCGCCGGTTCCTACTGGGCCTATTACGAACTGGGCTGGGGCGGCTGGTGGTTCTGGGANNTGGGATCCGGTCGAGAATGCCTCGCTGATGCCGTGGCTGGCTGCGACGGCGTTGCTTCACTCTGTGAGCGTGCTGGCCGCCCGCGATGCGCTTCGGACATGGACCGTTATGCTCGGCGTGGTCGCCTTCTCGATGTCGATGGTGGGCACCTTTCTGGTGCGCTCGGGCATCCTCACTTCGGTCCACGCCTTTGCCGTCGATCCGCAGCGCGGGGCCTTCATTCTGGTGCTGCTGGCGATCTATATCGGCGGCGCGCTGGTGCTGTTCGGCCTCAACGCCGCGAGCATTGCCGAAGGCAAACGCTTCGCCCCGGTCAGCCGTGAGGGCGCGCTGGTGGTCAACAATGTCGCGCTTTCCGCCATTCTGGGCATCGTCCTGTTCGGAACACTCTATCCGCTGGTGACCGAGGCGTTCGATACGCGCGTTTCGGTAGGTCCGCCCTATTTCAACCCGGTGAGCGCGGTGTTCTTCGTCCCCATGATGCTTGTGCTGATGGTCGGGCCACTGCTGCGCTGGCGACAGGACAGGGCGGGACGAGTTGCAAGGCCGCTGGGGCTGGCATGGACGGCGCTGTTGATGACCGGCGTGATCGTCCTTGTGGCAACAAGCTGGATTGGCTGGTTGCCGTGGCTCGGTCTTGCACTGGCAGCGGGACTTGCCGTCGCCAGCTTCCTTCCGCTGCGCGGACGCAACCTGCGGCGCACACCGCTCGCGGTGTGGGGCATGGTCGTGGCGCACTTCGGAGTCGCGGTGGCGCTCGCCGGAATGGCTAGCGAAAGCGCCTTTTCGGTCGAGAAGCTGGTCGCGGCGCGGGCTGGCGAGACAGTGGAAGTCGGACCGTGGCAAGTGCAATTCCATGGAGTCGAGCCGGTCGCCGGACCCAACTGGACGGCACTGGAGGCGAATATGACCGCGCGTCTCGATGGCGGCGAGCCCGTTGCCGTCCGTCCGCAGGCGCGCAGCTTCTGGTCGCCGCCGCAGCAGACGTCCGAGGCATGGCTGGTGACACGCCGTTTCGGCCAGCTCTATGCGGTTCTGGGCGAACCGACCGATGGCGGACGCTGGCAATTGCGGCTCTGGTGGAAACCTTACGTCACGCTGATCTGGTTGGGCGGTATTCTGATCGCCCTGGGTGGATTGCTCTCGCTCATGGGCCGCGTCGCATTCGACGTGCGGCGGGCATCCGCCGCGCGCCGGATTGCCAGCAGGCGGGAGGACATGGGCCGATGAACGCGTCTCCTTCTTCCGAAACCCGCCGCGCATCGCCCTGGGCCTTGTGGTTGCCGCTGATGCTGTTCGCGGGCTTCCTCGCGCTTGTGATCCTGGGTCTGGCGCGGCCCGGATCGACCGAGGTGGAAAGCGCGATGGTGGGCAAGCCGTTGCCGGACTTTGCACTCGAGCCCGCCATTGCCGAGCGACCGGGCCTCGCCACGAGTGACTTTTCAGGTGGCAAGCCGCGCTTGCTGAACATTTTCGCAAGCTGGTGCGTGCCTTGCGCGATCGAGGCGCCGCAACTCCAGATGCTGAGCGATGAAGGCAATACGGTCGACGGCATCGCGATTCGCGACCGGCGCGAGGATGTCGAGGCGTTCCTCGCGCGAAACGGCAATCCCTTCGCGCGGATCGGCAAGGACGATGTCAGCGCGGTTCAGCTCGCCATCGGGTCTTCGGGCGTGCCCGAAAGCTTCGTGATCGATGGCAAGGGCGTTATTCGCTACCAGCATATCGGCGTGATCCGGGCCGAAGACCTGCCGCTGATCCGCGAGAAGCTGAAGGAAGCGGCGCAATGAGATTGCTGGCCTGGCTTCTTGCGCTTTGCCTCGCCGCGCCCACGCTGGCGCAGGACGCCGTGCCGCCTGCACCCTTTGCCTATCGCCAGCTCGACGATCCGGCGCAGGAGGCCAAGGCACAGGCCCTGATGGAGACGCTACGCTGCCTCAAGTGCCAGAGCCAGTCGATCGCCGATTCGGACGCGCCGATGGCGGGCGACATGCGCAGCCAGGTGCGTCAGCGCATCGCGGCGGGCGAAGACCCCGAAGCGATCCGCGCATGGCTGGTCGAACGCTATGGCGACTACGTAAGCTACACGCCGCGCCTGACGAGCCTGACATGGCCCCTGTTCGCTCTGCCTCTGGTGCTCCTTGCATTGGCCGCACTGTTCTTGCGCCGCCGCATGCGCAAGGGGAACAGGGCATGACCTGGCTGGCCATTGCCGCGCTGACGCTTGCGACGCTTGCCGTGCTGGCGGTCTGGCTGAAAG
>JAGREJ010000303.1:0-657 GCA_020446595.1 Novosphingobium sp.
CATCGCGCCCATGTTGAAATCCGAAACGGCGACGATGTTGTAGAGATCGAGATCGTATTCGCGCCCGAAAGTGTCCTCGTCCCACTTCATGGCCGCCTTGAGCGAATCCATGGCGTGTCCGGTGCGATCCTCGTCGCCGGGTCGGACCCAGATGTTGCAATCGACCTTGCGCCCGCTCGCGGTCGTGAATGTGTCGTGGTTGGCAACGAGCTGACCTGCCACCAGCGCGAACAGGTAGCTCGGCTTGGGCCAGGGATCGTGCCACTCGGCCCAATGTGTGCCGCCTTGGCCTTCGCCTTGTGCGGTGCAGTTGCCGTTGGAAAGCAGCACTGGGAACTGGTCCTTCGCTCCTTCCATCCGCACCGACCATGTCGAGAGCACATCGGGCCGGTCGGGGAAGAAGGTAATGCGCCGGAAGCCTTCGGCCTCGCACTGGGTGCACAGCATGCCGTTCGAGGCATAGAGACCCATGAGCTGGCTGTTGGCCGCCGGATTGACCGTGGTTTCGATTTCGACGAGGTGCTCTTGCCCCGGCAGGTCGATCACCAGATCGGATTCTTCCATCCGCCAGTCGTTGACGGTCTTCCCATCGACTTTCACCGATTGGGCGGCAAGACCGTCGCCATTGAGGCGGATCGCCGCATCGCCTGCGCCGTC
>JAGREJ010000303.1:829-5299 GCA_020446595.1 Novosphingobium sp.
TCGGAGGGTCTGCTGGCTATGTCCATGGCTATACCTTATGGTGTCTTGCGCTGCCGATACAAGCGCCGCTCGTTCGGTTTCGCGCCTTCGGGAGGCCCGCCTCCGGTAATCGGAACGGGCAACTAATATGGGGGAACCGGCGTGTTTGAATTGTTGGCAAGCGCGGCACCCGCATTTGATGTCGATGCGGCGAGCCGTGCCTATCTCGATACATTGCAGGGCCCGGCACGGGCAAAGTCCGACGCCTATTTCGAGGGCGGCTACTGGCTGATCTTGTGGGCCGCCCTGATCGCGGTGCTGGCCGACTGGCTCATCCTGCGCTTTCGGCTGAGCGCCCTGTTTCGCTCGCTCGCAGAAAAGGTCAGCAAGCGGGCCTGGCTGGTTACGACGATCACCGCGTTCCTTTACGGCTTGCTCTCGGCGGCATTGCTGCTGCCTTGGACGCTTTACACCGACTATTTCCGCGAGAAGCAGTACGGTCTGCTCGATCAGTCGTTCGGCGCCTGGGCTTCCGAAGCGGCGATTTCCTTTGCGGTCGATATTCCGATCACCCTGCTGCTGGTGGTCGCGGTCTATGCCCTGATCCGCCGTGCACCGCGTACCTGGTGGCTGTGGGGCACCGGCGTGACGGGTATATTCCTTGCCGCGGCCATGCTGATCGCACCGGTGTTCATTGCGCCCCTGTTCAACGATTACACCGAAATGAAGGCCGGACCGCTGCGCGACCGGATCGAGGCCGTGGCCGCGAAATACGAGATACCTGCGCAGCACATCTATGTCTTCGACCAGTCGAAACAGCACAAACGCATCTCGGCCAATGTCAGCGGACTGGGGCCGACGATCCGGATTTCGCTCAACGACAACCTGCTCGAGCGCACAAGCGACGATGAGGTCGTGGCAGTGATGGGGCACGAAATGGGGCACTATGTGCTCCACCACAGTTTCATCATGCTCGGCATCATGCTGCTCCTGACCGGCCTGAGCATGTTCGCGGTTGCGCGGCTCGCTCCGCTGTTGATCGCGCGCTACGGTGAACGATGGGGCGTGAGGGATATTGCCGATCCGGCCTCGCTGCCGGTGCTGAGCATCCTGTTGACCCTCGTGCTGTTCCTGACGTCTCCGGCGATCAACTCGCTGGTGCGCTGGGCGGAAGGACAGGCCGACGCGTTCGGGCTTGAGGCGGCGAGAGAGCCCGATGCCTTTGCCAGGGTGGCGATGCGGCTCAGCGAGTATCGCAAGATCGAGCCGGGCCCGATCGAGGAGTTCCTGTTCTTCGACCACCCCAGCGGTGCGGCGCGGGTGCGCCGGTCGATGGAGTGGAAGGCCCGGAATGTGCCCGACCCGAAAATCGTGCAACCCGAGATCGAATACGACACCAAACAGTGAGTCGACTTTTCATCTTCGGCCTCGGCTATTCGGCTTCGCGAATTGCCGCCCGACTGGAGGCGCGCGGTTGGGAAGTCGTCTCGACCGGGGGCGAGGGCACCATATCGTTCGACGATTCCGGCACCGTGCGTATGGCGCTGGCCGATGCCTCGCATGTCCTGTCATCGGTGCCGCCGGGCGGCGAGGGCACGGACCCGGTGCTGGAAACCTATGGCGACGCATTGGCGGACAAGCGGCTGGGCTATCTCTCGTCGACCGGCGTCTATGGCGATACGGGCGGCGCATGGGTCGATGAAAGCGCGGCGCTGGTCGGCTTTGGCGGAACGGGTCGGCGTTCGGTGCGCAGCCAGTGCGATGCGGAGTGGCTGGCGCTTGGGGCGCGGGTATTTCGATTGCCGGGCATCTATGGGCCGGGGCGTTCAATCCTTGACCGGGTTCGCGAAGGTCGCGCGCACCGGATCGACCTGCCGGGTCAGGTGTTCAGCCGCGTCCATGTCGATGACATCGCTGCCGGAGTCGTGGCCGCGCTTGAGACAAGCGCGCCACCGGGCGCCTACAACCTTTCCGACGATTTTCCGTGCAGTCAGAACCTCTTGGTCGAGGAGGCGTGCGGCCTGTTGGGGGTCGAACCGCCACCCTTGCAGTCGCTTGACGAAGCGCAGCTTTCGCCCATGGCGCGTGGCTTCTATGCCGAGAATCGCCGTGTCGCCAACGCCAAGGCGAAGCGCATGCTGGGTTGGCGTCCGGCTTACCCTGACTACGTGACGGGATTGCGCGCTCTTAACGCGATCACCAGCCCGGCCAGCGCAAGCACCGATCCCGCAATCGCCAGCGCCGACCAGCGGTAACCCTCGAACAGGGTCGACAGCAGCATGGCGATGATGACTGTCAGCACGCCGTGGTAGGCGGCGCGGCCCGGCCCGATTTCGCGCACGAGATTCCAGTAGAGCGGGAAGGTCGCGACCGAGCCGATGACCGCGAGATAGATGGCGCCTGCCCAGAATGCGGTGCCGGTCGGTATTGTCGGCGGACCTTCGATCGCCCAGGCCACGGCCGCATCGAAAAGCGTGCCGTAAAACATCGACCAGGCGAGCAGGCTGGGCAGGGAGACCGAACGGCCCACATCGCCGGCCTGGACGACACTGGCGATCGAAGCGCCTGTCATGGCCAGCAATCCGAACAGTACGCCCAGCGGCACATCGCGGCCGAGCTGCGCGGCTTGCGCCTCGTTGAGCAGCAGCAGCGCGATTCCCGTAATCGCGACCGCACTTCCCAGCATGAAGCGTGGCGTTACCTGTTGCCCGAGAATCCAGCGCCCCAGCAAGGCGTTGGGCACGATCAGCAGCGACACCATCACCGCAACGATGCCCGAAGTGAGATGCAGTTCGGCATGATAGACGAACACGTAGTTGCAGCAGAACTGGGACAGCCCAAGCGCCATGGCGAGCAGGTGCGCCTTGCGATGGATGAACAGCGATGACCGCAGCACCATTGCCAGCACGAAGGCCCCCAGCGTCGCCGGGGCGAAGCGCCACACCACCGACCAGACCGGAGGCGCCGTCTCGATCTGGTCGGCGATCACCACCCAGGTCGATCCCCAGATCAGGGAGATTGTCAGGAACGGAATTGCAATGCGCGGTCGCAGCAGCGCATGCGGCGGAGCCTCGCTCATAGATCCGCGACTGCGCGCGCCAGCGCCGCCACGTCTTCCTCGCGGGTATTCCAGGCGGTCACGATCCGCGCGACATTCTCTCCCCAATCGTGGAAACCGAATCCGCGCTTGCGCAGCTCGGCTTTCTCGTTGGCGGAAAGGCGCAGGAAAATCTCGTTCGCCTCTATCGGATGCAACAGCCTGTCGGCCGCATTGCAACCCACTTGCAGTGCCGTTGCATTGGCCTTGCGCGCATTGTCCAGCCACAGATCGTCCTCGATCAAGGCGAGGATTTGCGCCGCGAGGAAGCGGCCTTTCGATTGCAGGTGTCCGGCGCGCTTCCTCAGATAGCGCACGCGGTGCGCCTTTTCCGGGTCGAAAAAGACGATAGCCTCGGCGTTCATCGCGCCGTTTTTCACGAACCCGAAAGAGAGCGCATCGGCGCCCTGGCAAGCCTCACGCGGGGCGCAGCCGAGAAAGGCGACAGCATTGGCGAAGCGCGCGCCGTCCATGTGCAGGCCTAGTTCCCGCTCCTCGCAAAATGTTGAAAGTGCACGTAATTCTTCCGGGCGATAGACGCAGCCGTCCTCGCTCGCCTGCGTGATCGAAACTGCATGCGGCTGGACCCGGTGCACGTCGTCGCGGATCTGATCGATCAGTGCGGCAATGGCCTGCGGCGCGATCTTGGCGTGTTCGCCGTCCACCAGCATCAGCTTCGCGCCGTGCAGATAGAAGCCCGGTGCGCCGCCTTCGTCGGCTTCGATATGCGCCTTGCGGTGGCACACGACTCCGCCTTCGGGGGGAACCATCGAGGTCAGCGCAAGGCAATTGGCGGCAGTCCCGGTTGCGACCCAGAGCACGCCGCAAGGCACGCCGAAAAGCTCGGAAAACGCCTCGTCGAGCCGGGCGGTCAGGGCGTCGCTGTCGTAGCCCATGTCCATCGTATCGGCGGCCTGCATGGCTTGCCAGACGCGGGGATGGACGCTCGCGGCATTGTCGGAGTGGAACTGCATCTTATCTCAAGCGATGATGCGGGCGCGGTCCGCCGTCAAGCAAAGGATGAGCAATGAGCGAAGTCGCCATTACACGGCACGAGAACGGCAAGTCCGGCGAGTATCACGCCCATGTCGAAGGCAGCGATCACATCGGACGCCTGACCTGGGTCGAACGCGGCGGCGCGCGGGTCGCCGAGCATACCCTGGTGCCGCCTGCCATCGGTGGACGCGGGATCGCCGCGCGGCTGGTCGAGGCGCTGGTGGCGGACGCGCGCGAACAGAATTTCAAGGTGAAGCCGGTGTGTTCCTATGTAGTCGCCAAATTCGACGAACACCCGGATTGGGCCGACGTAAGAGCCTGATCTATTGATCGAAGGCCTTGGCGAGAAACGCTTCGGCAAAGCCCGCCAGCATCGCCGCGCCGCGCGGCATGACCGC
>JAGREJ010000304.1:0-4894 GCA_020446595.1 Novosphingobium sp.
CATGTCCCAGCCCGCTCTGCAATTCGATCTTGCCTATTCCACCGAGCCCACGGTTCTAATGGCGGCAAGGGTGCTTGCCGCCGATCTAGCAGATGGAAAGGCGCTGTCTCGCCAGCGGATATCGGTGGTCCTGACCGAGGCGTTTGGCGGCAGCGATGTCGACGGGCGATGGTCGGCGAGCGATGCAAACACCGCCTGCGAGCTCGCGCAATGCATCTGGCTTTGCAGTCAAGCCGAGGTTACTGCCAACACCGCTCCAGTCGAGGCGGATGTCCTCATCGCGCAGCTTGAAGCACTGGTCCCCACCCAGACCAACCGCAGCGAGCAGCAAGTCGAATTACAGCAGTTCGCAACGCCGCCCCGGCTTGCCTGGCTCGCCGCGCGCGCCTGCGTATTTCGCCAAGGCGACACGGTCCTCGAGCCTTCTGCGGGCACCGGCCTGCTGGCCCTCTGGCCGCAAAAAGCCGACGCAAGGCTCGTACTCAACGAGCTCTCCAGCGAGCGCGCCGCCGCTCTCGCCTGCCTGTTTCCCGAAGCAATGGTTACGCGTCACGATGGCGAACTGATCGACCAGATGCTCGATCCGGGCATTGCGCCTGATGTCGTGCTGATGAACCCGCCGTTTTCGTTTAGTGCGGAGCGGGGTCACGATGGCAACAGTGGCGCACGACACCTGCGCTCGGCACTGCGTTGCCTCCGCGACGCAGGCCGGCTCGTCGCGATCATGCCCGAATGGTTCGATGTCTCGCGCTTTATCGGAAAACTGCGCCATCCTGCTGCCCTGCGCCTTAACGCCTGCATCGACGGAGCCTTTCGCAAGTCCGGCACGTCTATTGCGACGCGCCTTGTGGTCATCGATAAGTGCGAAGCGACGGGCAGCGCTGTTGCAGCCAGGACACACGATTTTGCGGAACTGGCCCAATTGGTCGACGCGCTATCGCCGCGCCAAACGGTTACAGTGATCCGTCCCTTGCTCCCGGTATCGCGGCGCAGTCCGATCAGGCTTGCCGCCGCGGCATCGCGGCCCGCGCTTGCTCCGCCTGTCCGCGTCGCTGCGGCCAGCAACGCTTCGGCCGTTCAGTTCGAAGTGCTCGACGAACCCGCGCCCATCGCTGACCAGGTCGGCCACTATTTGCCCTATCGGCCCAGCCGCATCACGATCACCGATGCACAGCAACACCCGACCGAGCTGGTCGAGTCGGTCGCAATGGGCTCGATCACTTCGCCAAAACCTGGCGAGACGCCGCAATTCCCCAAACATTTGATCGCAAGCGGCGTCTTGTCGGCGGCACAGGTCGAGACGCTGATCTATGCGGCAAGTGCGCATGCGCGCGACATTCCCGGGACCTTCGAGCCGGAGGACAAGGGCTGCAGCCTCAAGCCTGCGAGCGATGGAAAGTCCTATCGCATGGGATATTTCCTCGGCGACGGCACCGGAGCGGGCAAGGGCCGCCAGGTCGCGAGCATCATCCTCGATCGCTGGGTGAGGGGCGAGCGGCGTCATATCTGGATATCGAAGAACGAAGCTCTGCTCGAGGACGCGCGCCGCGACTGGTCGGCCTTGGGCGGCCTCCCTCTCGATATCCAGCCCCTGGGCAACTGGAAACTGGGCCGGCCGGTGACGATGCCTGAAGGCATCCTGTTCGTGACCTACCCGATGCTGCGCTCGGGACGCGCCGACGCCACCCGCCTCGAGCAGATCCTTGCCTGGGCAGGAGAGGAATTCGATGGCGTACTCATCTTCGATGAAGCCCATGCCATGGCGGGCGCTGCCGGAGGCGAGGGATCGCGCGGCAAGATCAAGGGATCGGAACAGGGGATTACCGGTATACGGCTGCAGAACCTGCTGCCGCGTGCCCGGGTCGTCTACGCTTCGGCAACCGGCGCCTCGGACGTCAACAATCTTGCCTATGCGACGCGGCTTGGCCTCTGGGGACCTCAGACGGCCTTTCCCGACCGCGAGGCATTTGTCGCCGACATTCGCGAGGGCGGGATTGCAGCGATGGAACTTGTCGCCCGCGACTTGAAAGCGCTCGGTCTTTACACCGCGCGCGCCTTGTCCTTCGCTGGCGTCGAATATGAAATCCTCGAGCATTGCCTGACCCTAGAGCAGATCACGGTCTACGATGCCTATGCTGAGGCCTGGGCAATCATCCATGCCAACCTGAAGGAAGCGCTCGAGGCGACACGGATTGTGGATGGCGACAGCGGCGACACGCTCAACAGCGGCGCCAAGGTATCGGCGTTGTCGGTGTTCGAAGGCACCAAGCAGCGATTCTTTGCCCAGTTGCTCCTCTCGATGAAACTTCCCAGCCTCTGGCCTGCAATCGAGAACGTGCTGGAAAACGACAACTCGGTCGTCATCCAGCTGGTCTCGACCGCCGAGGCCATGCTCGACCGGCGTCTTGCCGATCTTTCCGACGAGGAGCGCGAGCATCTCGAGATCGATCTCAGCCCGCGCGAATATGTGATCGATTACCTCGCCAAGAGCTTCCCGGTCCGGCTGATGGCGGTCTTCGTCGACGAGGACGGCAATCCGCGTTCCGAACCGATGATCGACGAGGACGGCAACGCGGTGCTGTGCCGCAGCGCCGTGGCGGCGCGCGACACGATGATCGAACAGCTCTGCGCGCTCCCGCCGATCGCCACCGCGCTCGATGCGATCATCGAGCGGTTCGGTACCGACCATGTTGCCGAAGTCACCGGACGCAGCCGCCGGCTCATTGTGGGTGCGGACGGCAAGCAGGTCGTGCAGTCGCGCAGCCCTCGCTCGAACGTTGCCGAAACGCGCGCGTTCATGAACGGCGAGAAGCGCATCCTGGTCTTTTCCGATGCGGGCGGGACGGGCCGGTCCTACCATGCCGATCTCGATTGCGCGAACCGGCAGCGGCGGGTCCATTTCCTGCTCGAACCGGGCTGGCGCGCGGACGCGGCCATCCAGGGGTTGGGGCGGACAAATCGCACCAACCAGGCCTCCGCGCCGCTGTTCCGTCCTGTCACTACCGATGTGCGCGGCGAACGGCGGTTCATCTCGACGATAGCGAGGCGCCTCGACAGTCTCGGCGCACTGACGCGCGGCCAGCGCCAGACTGGCGGGCAGAACCTGTTCGATCCCGCCGACAACCTGGAAAGCACTTATGCCAAGGAAGCGCTCACGCGCTGGTTCGGCCTGCTGTTCGCTGGCAAACTAGAAGCGGTCTCGCTCACCCGATTTGAGGAACTTTCGGGCCTTTCGATCACCGCAGTCGATGGCGGCATGGTCGACGACCTGCCGCCGATCCAGCGCTGGCTCAATCGCATCCTTGCGCTACCCATTGCCCTCCAGAACGCAATCTTCGATGAGTATCTCGCGCTTGTCGAAGCGAGGGTCGATGCCGCGCGCGAAGCCGGCACCCTGGATCTCGGGGTCGAGACCATTGCGGTCGAGAGCTTCGAAGTTCTCTCGGACAGGTTGCTCAGGACCGACGGCGTCTCGGGCGCGACCACGCACCTGCTCGAAGTCGAGATCGCCCGCGCCTTGCATCCGCTCTCGCTTGAGCGCCCCGAGAAGATCCATGACCTTGCCGGACCGCGCCAGCGCACGCTGCGCAACGCGCGTTCGGGCCGTGTGGCACTTCTGGTGCAGGCGCGCAGCCTGCTCACCGATGAGGGCGAGCGGATATCGCGCTTCGAACTCATTCGGCCCCTCAAGCGCACCTACATCACTGCCGATGCGCTTGAGGAAAGCTCCTGGGAGACCATCGACGAAGCCGCATTCCGCAAAGACTGGAATGCCGAAGTCGAAGAGGCGGCATCGAGCTTCAGGCGTGAGCGGCTTTACCTTGCAACCGGATTGCTGCTGCCGGTCTGGGACAAGCTTCCTGCCGAACATGTCCGTGTCAGCCGTATCGCTTCAAGCGACGGGCGCTCGCTCCTGGGCCGGGAAGTGCCGGTCGCCTTCGTTCCGGACTTGTGCCGCGAACTCGGCATCGGCGATGTCCAGCAGCTCGATCCCGACCAGCTTGTCGATGCCGTGCTCGGATCGGGCAAGCCGATGGAAATTGCCGGAATCGAACGCCTGACGCTCAAGCGCAGCCTGGTGAACGGCTCGCAGCGGCTCGAACTTGCCGGGTGGTCGGCGGCGCGGCTCGACTGGTACAAGGCGCAAGGCTGCTTCACCGAGATCATCCGCTACAAGACGCGGCTGTTCGTGCCTCAGGAAGGAGCAGCGCAGATCCTGGAGACGTTAACGGCAGCAAGGAGCAATGGATGACGGATCGGCTATGCCATTTCGTGAAAGCGATCCGACCAGTCCAGTCACGGAGAGAGGAGGGGGCCTTGGCCTGAATGCGCCTGAATGGGGCCGGTTGTCGGCTTGCATATGGCGTTCAATCAGGAGACTTCCGATGATCAAGACCATCCCGTTGAACAAGCTCGTTCAATCCCCCCGCAATGTCAGGAAGCACGCCGATGCCGAGGCCGATGCGCAGCTCAAAGCCAGCATCGCGGCCAACGGCCTGTTGCAGAACCTTATCGTGCGCCCAGCTGCAAAGGGCAAGTTCGAGGTCGAGGCGGGCGAGCGCCGTCGCCGTGCGCTCTTCTCGCTGGCCGACGACAAGGCGCTCCCGCGCACGCATCCGGTCACTTGCCTGGTGCTCGATGACGCGGACGCCGATTCCATCGAGACCAGCCTTGCCGAGAACTTCCACCGCCTCGCGATGAATCCGGCCGATGAAGCACAGGCCTTTGCTTCGCTGATCGAGGCCGGGGCGAGCAGCGAGGACGTCGCGCGCCGCTTCGGTCTCACGGTTCGTTTCGTCGAAGGCCGGCTGCGTCTGGCAAATCTTGCCCAGCCTGTCTTCGAAGCGCTTGCCGCCGGCGAGATCACGCTCGATATCGCCAAGGCCTATGGCGC
>JAGREJ010000304.1:5000-6756 GCA_020446595.1 Novosphingobium sp.
CGGCAACGATCCGCGTGCCCGGCTCGTCGGGCGCGATGCTTATGTCGAAGCCGGTGGCCGGATCGAACGCGAACTCTTCGACGACGATGACAGCGAAAGCTGGGTCGATGTCGCACTGCTCGAGGGTCTTGCCCGGACGCGCATGGAAGAACAAGCCAAGGCGCTCGCCGGCGAACACCAGATCGCCTGGGTCAAGCCGACGCTCGACAATTATGTCTCGCATGACCTCATCGAAGGCCTGCATCGCCTTCCGGCAGAGGCCGCGCCGCTCAGTGATGCCGAGCTTGCCCGGCTCGACGAGCTCGACAGCTCCTGGGACGAGCATGCCGCGATCCTCGAATCCGAGGACAGCGACGAGGATGCCGTTACCGCTGCGGAACAGTCGATCGAGACGATCGAGCGCGAATGCCAGGAGATCCGCAATCGCCCGCTCGTGCTCAATCCCGAGCTCAAGCCCGATGCCGGTATGGTCCTGACATTGGGGCTCGACGGCGTGCCGGTGCTCCAGCCGCATTTCTACACCGAGAACGCGGCCGTGCTGTCCCCCGGCGACGATCCCGTCGAAGTTGTTTCGGGAACCGGGGAAGAAGCGCCCAGGCGCGCAACGCTTTCGAAACGCCTGGTCGATGAGCTGGCGATGCAGCGCCGCGACGTGCTTGCGCTCCATGTCGCGTCCGATCCGGCGCTTGCGCTCGACCTCATGGTCTTCACGCTTGCCGATGCAGATACGCTCGACTGGCGCACGCAATCGGCGACAACGCTGCGCGGTCCGGTGGCAGCCGGACCAATTATCGGCTTCGAAGCCAAGGATGCGCCTGCAAGCGCGGCGCTGGCCGAGTTCAAGGGCGGGCTCGATGAGTCCTGGCGTGCAGGCGAGGATGTGGTCGAACGCTTCAAGGCGTTCCGCGCCCTGGACGAGGATGCCCGCGCCACCTGGCTCGGCCACGTCGTCGGCCGCACCTTCGAGGCGAGCCTCAACCTTGCCGGTGAGCGCGCGATCGCACTGCACGATCATCTCGGCGCCAGCATTGGCATCGACATCGCTCGTTGGTGGCGGCCCAATGCGGCCAATTATTTCGATCGCGTGTCGAAGGCGGTGATCCTCGATGCGTTGTCCGAAGTTGGCGGCCCCGACCTTGTTGCGCGCTTTGCCGCTTCCAAGAAGTCCGAGCTCGCTGAAAGCGCAGAACGGGTCTTCTCGGGTAATTTTATCACCGATGCCGTGGTGCGCGATGCAGCGCTTGCCTGGGTTCCCGATGCGATGCGCTTCGCCAGTCAGGACGCAGCGATCGTTGGCGACGAAGCCGATGAAACAAGCGGAGCCAGCGACGACGTTGCCGGTGAGGAAGACAAGTCCCCCCGCGAGATGGCCGCCTGACCCCCTCCTGACAGGACCGGTCATCTCGACCCCCGTGAGGCGGTCCCTGCCATTGCGGCAGGGGCCGCCTCCTTTTTTGCCCGATGAGAGGAGAGGGGAGCTTTGCCGTTTCGGACCCCTCGCAAATCCTTGTCGGGTGGCCGGATCAGGAGACTTCACATGGCAAAGAATGCCCATCGCGCGAATGCGCAATCACCCGCGCAGCGCATCACCGCTGAAATCATCAAGCGCCTCGAGCAGGGTACAAGGCCCTGGGTCAAACCCTGGCGCGGCGTGGCGCTGGCGCGACCGATGCGCGCCTGCGGCATTCCCTACCAGGGGATCAATGTGTTCTGGCTCTGGCTCGTTGCCGACATGTGCGGGTTCGCCTCGCCCTAC
>JAGREJ010000305.1 GCA_020446595.1 Novosphingobium sp.
GAAGTCGAGCGGATTCCGAGGGCCGTTGCCCAATCCGCACCAGGAACAGAAAGTCATCAACCTGCATCGCAACCTTGCCGAATTTATCGGCCGGGGCGCGCCGCGTCTGCTCGATCTCTGAGCGGGCTGCAATTTCGATCCTGAAAGGAAACCCAATGGGCACGCCCGTTTACAAGCGTATCCTCGACCTGTTCGAGGCCGAAGGCATCAATACACTGTTCGGCATTCCCGATCCCAACTTCGTCCACCTGTTCCTCGAAGCCGAGCAGCGCGGCTGGACCGTTGTCGCCCCGCACCACGAGGCGGCGGCCGGGTTCATGGCCGAAGCGGCGAGCCGGATGACCGGCAAGCCGGGGCTGTGCATCGGCACGCTGGGGCCGGGCATGGCCAACATGATGCCGGCGGTGCAGTGCGCCATGGTCGAGAATTCGCCGGTCATTTTTCTTGGTGGCCAGCGCGCGCGGATCACCGAGCGCCGGGTACGGCGCGGTCGCATCCAGTTCGTGCGGCAGGAGCCGATGATCGAGGACTCGGTGAAATATTCGGGCTCGATCGAATATGCCGATCAGGTCGACGAGGTGATCCACGAGGCGATCCGCAAGGCAGTCTCGGGCAAGCCGGGGCCGGCCTATGTCGAATATCCCTCGCACGTCATCCTCGAAGAGCTTGACCTGCCGCCGGTGCAGAAGCCGGAAGAGTATCGCCTGGTCAATCAGGGCGCGGATGTGGATCGCATTGCCGAGGCCGTGAAACTCATCGGCGAGGCGAAAAACCCGATCCTGCTGGTCGGGCACGCGGTCCACACTTCGCGCATGGGCGCGGCGGTGAAGGAGCTTGCCCTGCTGATGAACTGCCCGGTCATCCAGACCTCGGGCGGCACGTCCTATATCGAAGGGATCGAGGACCGCACCTTCCAGTATGTGTTCTCCGATGCTTCGCTCGAAGCGGTCGAGAACTGCGATGTGGTGCTCGCGCTCGGAACCGAGATCGGCGAGCCGCTGCACTATGGCAAGTGGTCGTGGTGGGCTTCGGGCGATGCGACCCGCAAGTGGATTGTCGTCGAGCAGGATGCGACCGCCATTGGCGTCAACCGCCCGGTCCACGTGCCGCTGGTTGGAGACCTGCGCGGCGTGGTGCCGCAACTGGTGCGCGCGCTGAAGGATAGCCCGCGCGATCCCGCGCCCGGCCTCGAAAAATTCATGCGCGAAGGCCAGGCCGAGCTCGACGAAATCGCCAGGGAATCGGAAGGCAAGAGCGGCGGCGGCGGCAATACGCAGATCCACACCTCGCGTATGGTGGTCGATGCGACACGGGCTTTCCCGCAGGATGGCATCCTCATCCGCGACGGCGGCGCCACGGTGATTTACCAGTGGACCTATTCGCAGGCCAAGCCACACGATGTCATCTGGAACCAGAACTACGGCCACATCGGCACCGGCCTGCCTTACGCCACCGGTGCCATGCTCGCTGACCGGGCGGCGACCGGCAAGTCGCGCCCCGGCATGCTGATCTCGTCCGACAGTTCATTTCTGTTCCACGTAGCCGAGCTGGAAACAGCCGTGCGCAACAAGTTGCCACTGGTCTGCGTGGTCGGGGTCGACTTCCAGTGGGGGCTGGAAGTCGGGGTCTACAAGCGCACTTTCGGGCAGGGAACCGCCGAAACCGGCACGCACTGGAGCGACGGGGTGCGGTTCGACAAGGTGGCCGAAGGCTTCGGTTGCCATGGCGAATTCGTCGAGAAGATCGAGGATCTGCGCCCTGCCATCGAACGCGCCTATTCCAGCGGCAAGGTCGGTGTGGTGCATGTCAACATCGACCCCAAGGCCAATTCGGAAGAGATGCCCAAGTACGAGAAGTTCCGCACCTGGTACGCCGAAGGCACGCAGTAAACCTATGGAATTGAGCCGCTATTCCGGTGCGGCGGGCGCAAGCGCGGCTGAAGGCTGGACCATGTCGCGCGCGGTGCCGCCCAGCCGCCTGTTCGGCGCCAACGGTATCCGCGCCGGGGCGGACGGGCGCGTCTATGTCGCGCAGGTTGCCGGCAGCGCGGTGACCGCGCTTGATGTCGATAGCGGCGAAGCAGAGATCATTTCCGCCATAGACGGTCCGATCACCGGGCCGGACGATCTCGCCTTCGACAGCCACGGCAACATCTATGCGACCGAGATAACCCTGGGCCGCGTCTCGATGCTCACGCCCAAAGGCGAGTATCGGGTGATCGATGGCCAGATGCCGGTCGCCAATCCAGTGACGGTCCATCAGGATCGTCTCTTCGCGGGCGAGTGCCGGATGGGCGGGCGCATTTTCGAATTGTCGCGGGAAGGCGGCACGCGGCGACTGGTGCTCGATGACGTGCCGATGCCCAATGCCTTCGAGATCGGGCCGGACGGCAAACTTTATTTCCCGGTCATGGGTGCGAATGCGATCTGGCGGGTCGATCCTGCGGGCGGCGAGCCGGAGGTGGTCGCGGCTGACCTTGGTGTCCCGGATTCGGTCAAGTTCGACAGCAAGGGGCGGATCGTCTCGACGCAGGTGGCGAGCGGGCAGGTCCTGCGCATCGACCCGCAGAGCGGCACGCGGGAGGTGCTGGCGCAGCTTTCGCCCGGTTTAGACAATTGCACCTTCGTGGGTGAGAGGTTGTTCGTCTCCTCGATCCCCGGCGAAGTGATCGAAGTGCTGGCAGGCGGCGGAACACGTTCGCTCGTCGGGCGCGGCCTGCAATGGCCGATGGGCCTTGCGCTCGCGCCGGACGGCAACCTGTTCGTGGCCGACGGTGGCTTCACCTACACGCTCGCTCCCGGCGGCGAGCCGGAATTGCTGGGCATGCTGTTCACACCGGGCTTTCCGGGTTTCACGCGCGGCGTCGCCAGCGCCGGGCCGGGAGAATGGCTGACGACCAATTCGATGGGCGCGGTTATGCGCTGGTGGCTGGAACGCGGCGAAAGCGAAGTGGTCTCGGCTGGGCATGACCTGCTGTACGGAGTGGCGTCTGGACCGGACGGCGCGGCCATATTCGCCGATGGCGCGGCGGGCAAAGTGATGTCCGCGCGCGACGGCGAGGTCGAAACGCTGGCCGAGGGCCTCAACCTGCCGATGGATGTGGCAGTTGCCGATGACGGCGCGGTCTATGTCAGCGAGAGCGGGGCAGGGCGCGTGGTGCGGGTCACCGGCGGTCGCGCCGAGACGGTGCTGGACGGGCTGGAAGAACCGCAGGGCCTGGCAGTGGTTGGCGACAGGCTGTTCGTCGTCGATGTCGGAACGAAAGAACTGATTTCCTGCAATCTTTCCGGCGGCGCGCGGCAGGTGCTGGCGTCCGGACTGCCCGTCAAGGCGCCGCCGGGAGTGACACCCAAGCTACTTGGCGGGGTCGGGGACATGTCCGGCCCGATGGTGCCGATGTGCGGTGTCGCGGTCGGGACCAATGGCACGGTATATGTCGCGGGAGACGCCGAGGGTAGCGTCCTGGCCCTGGAGCGGGCGCGCTGATGGCCCTGCTCACTGACTATACGAGCTTCGCGGATGCTCAGGCCCATGCCTGTTCGGCGGCGCTGTGGGATCTGTTCGACGGTGACCGCGCGTGCTTCAATATCGCGCACGAGGCGATGCTCCGCCATGCCGATGGCAGCGGGCGTGCGGCGGTCTGCATAGCCCATGCAGACGGCGAGAACGAAGTGCTCAGCTTCGACGAGATTTCGGCTGGCGCGGCCCGCTTCGCGCACTGGCTCGATGCGCAGGGCATAGGAAAGGGCGAGCGGATTGCCTTCATGCTCGAACCCTCGCTGCCCTATTACGTGTGCCTGTTTGGGGCGATGTTGCAAGGCGCGGTCTCGGTGCCGCTGTTTACCCTGTTCGGTCCCGATGCACTGCGTTTGCGGATCGACGACTGCACGCCAGCCATCCTGCTGACCAATGCCGAAAAGGCGCCGATGGCGCGAGAGATCGTGGGTTTGCGGGTCGAACTGGCGGATGCGGCGCTGCTGGCTGCTATTGCCGATTTTCCCGATACCTATGAGCCTCAGACCGCTGGAGACGATCTGGCCTGCTTCCAGTATACCAGCGGCACCACGCGCGAACTGCCCGAGGCGGTGCGTCACACGCACCGCTCGCTGGTGACGCTGATGTTCGCCGCGCTTTACGGGACCGGGATAAGGCCGGGCGACCGCTTCTTCTGCCCGTCGAGCCCGGCCTGGGGGCATGGCCTGTGGCACGGCACGCTGGCTCCGCTCGGCCTTGGCGTCACGACCGGCACGATGGGCCGGGGCAGGTTCGATCCGGTGCGGCTGATGCGGGCCTTGCAGGACTTCGGCGTCACCAACCTGTCGGCGGCGGCGACGCATTACCGGATGATGAAGAATGCGGGCGGGGCGGACAGGTTCGCATTCGCGCTCGAAAAACTGTCCTACACCGGCGAGCCGATCGATCCGGCCACGCTCGACTGGATCGACATTACGTTCGGGCTCGATGCCTGCTCGATGTATGGCACGACCGAGATCGGCGTGGTGCTGGTCAACTATCCCGGCGCGCCCGATTTCGCGGTGAAGCCCGGTTCGCTCGGCAAGCCAGTTCCGGGACTCGAATTACAGGTGCAGCGACCCGATGGCTCTGCTTGCGATCCCGGCGAGATCGGCGAACTGATGCTGCGACGTGGGGAAGGCTGGCTCTCGACCAAGGATCGCGCGAAGATCGACGAGGACGGCTACTTCTATCACTGTGGCCGGGCCGATGACGTCATCATTTCGGCCGGCTGGACG
>JAGREJ010000306.1 GCA_020446595.1 Novosphingobium sp.
CCGATGCACGCCTTCCTGCCGCCCGGCTTTTCTATGTAACGACAAAGCTCCATCCTTGATCCTGCGGCCTGCGAAGGCCATCTGGAGTCAACCAAGGACAAGGATGCAATGATGACCGTTCAGCCGCGCGAAGACCTTACCGGGCTCGACCTGCTTGCCGAAATCGACCGCCTGCGCAAGGAGCGCAATGCCGTGATCCTCGCGCATTACTACCAGAAGCCCGAGATTCAGGACCTTGCCGATTTCGTCGGCGATTCGCTCGAACTGTCGAAAAAGGCTGCGGAAACCGATGCCGAAGTGATCGCCTTTTGCGGCGTCAAGTTCATGGCAGACACGGCGAAAATCCTTTCGCCCGACAAGATCGTGGTGCTGCCCGATCTCAACGCGGGTTGCAGCCTTGAGGATTCGTGCCCGCCCGAGAAATTCAAGGCTTTCCGCGAAGCCCATCCCGATCATATCGCGCTGACCTACATCAACTGCTCGACCGAAGTGAAAGCACTTTCGGACGTGATCGTCACTTCGTCGAGCGCCGAGACGATCCTCAACAAGATCCCTGCCGATCAGAAGATCATCTTCGGGCCGGACCGGCACCTCGGCGGTTACCTGTCGCGCAAGTTCAATCGCGAGATGCTGCTGTGGCCGGGCGTGTGCATCGTCCACGAAGCCTTCAGCGAGACCGAGTTGCTCAAGCTCAAGGCACAGCATCCCGATGCGCCGGTCGCCGCGCACCCCGAATGCCCGCCGCATATCCTCGATCACGCCGATCATGTCGGCTCGACCAGCTCGATCCTCAATTTCGCCAAGACCTTCGAGGGCGACACGCTGATCGTCGCGACCGAGCCGCACATCATCCACCAGATGGAAAAGGCACTGCCCGAGAAGAATTTCATCGGCGCGCCGGGTGCCGACGGGCAATGCGCCTGCAACATCTGCCCCTACATGGCGCTCAACACGCTGGAGAAGCTATATCTCGCGCTCCGCGACCTGCAGCCCCGGATCGAGATCGACGAGGACCTGCGCCTCAAGGCCAAGGCAAGCCTCGACAAGATGCTCGAAATGGCGAGCGACACGGTCGGCAAGGGGGACCTGGGCAAGGTCCAGATCGAGGACGTGCCGGAGGAGGACATTCCGACCGGGGATTGATGCGACTGCCAAAATGTGTGTGATTTCGCTTTGCAGCATTTCATGGGAAGCGTTTGCGACGCTCGTGGCGGGGTTGTCCGCGGTCGTTGGCGCCTATCGACTTGGGCGCCGCCAGGTTGAAATATTGAAGCGTCAGACTGAGTTGCAGGAAGCAAATCTCAAAATCAGCATCTTTGATAGAAGGATGGATATTTTTCGGGCTGTTGAAGGATTGATTCACGGCTCGCTGTCGAAGGGCGGCGCAGTAGAAGATGAGATTGAGCGAAAATTCTTAATGGCAAAGCAAGAATCGAGATTTCTTTTTCCCAGCACGTGAACGATTATCTTACGGAAATTTGGGAAAACTATACGGACCTCAAAGTCAACGAAGAAGCTATGAGGCAGAACTTTGAAGAGGTGGGCCACTACGGCGACAAATATGTACAGAAAAAGTACTCTCGCTTGAGGTGGATTTCCGATTGCTCGGATAACTTAGCTGAGAACTTTGACGAGGTTAAACCGATGACTGAGAGTCATAGCACACAAAATAGCCACGGATTCCCTCACAAGATTTTCTAGCGAGCGCGAAATTTCGCCCCGCCATCACCTCCTGCACTCCCGGGTGGCCTCAACCAGCTTGCGCTGGCATGACGTTCCTTGCCCCAAACCATTTTCCTACCTCACGCGCGCCTGTCACACCGCGGCTCGTCCCTTGTTGTCCAGCCAGTGCAGAGCCGATGAATTTCCGCAAACCGCCCGAGTGTCACTCCAGCGATATTTCCCCGGTCATTCCAGAGGCTTCGTCTGCGGACACCGGGGCGGACACCCTGTCACTTGTGTCACCCTCACGACACCCTCGCCGCTTCCCCCCGCGTCTTCCACAGAGACCACACGATCCCGCCGCCGATCAGCGCCACGGTCACCCCGAGGCTGGCGAGCGGCGGGAACTTCGCCCCGCCAAGCAGGAAATCGGCGATCAGGATCTTCGCGCCGATGAACACCAGCACCGCGGCAAGCGCGTATTTCAGGTATTCGAAGCGGTGGACCATGGCGGCCAACGCGAAATAGAGCGCGCGCAGGCCCAGGATCGCCATGATGTTGCTGGTATAGACCACGAAGGTGTCGGTCGTGATCGCGAAGATCGCGGGCACCGAATCCACCGCGAACACCAGATCGGCGATATTGATGACAACCAGCGCCAGGAACAGGGGCGTTGCCGCGCGCACCATCATGCCGGTCTTCTCGTCGGGCACCCGGACGAAGAACCGCTCGCCATGATGCTCCTTGGTCACCCGCATGTGCCCCGAAATCCAGCGCACCACCGGGTTGTTGCCGATGTCGGGATCGTGGTCGCCGGTGAAGAACATCCTCACGCCGGTGACGATCAGGAAGGCGGCGAACAGGTAAAGCACCCAGCCCGCTTCCGCGAGCAGCGCCGCACCTCCCGCGATCATCACGCCGCGCAGCACGATCACCGCCACGATGCCCCACAGCAGTGCGCGATACTGGTATTTCGCGGGGACAGCGAAGAAGCCGAAAATCATCGAGATGACGAAGACGTTGTCGATCGACAGCGCCTTTTCGAGGAAATAGCCGGTGAGGTATTCGGTGCCCGCGCCAGCGCCCTTCTCGATCCAGACCCAGACTCCGAAAGCCAACGCGATGGCGATATAGAAGGCCGAGAGCTTCAGCGATTCGGCAATGCCCATCTCGCGGTCGTCCCTGTGCAGCACGCCAAGGTCGAACACGGTGAGAACGAGGACCACGGCGATAAACGCCAGCCAGAACCAGACCGGCGTTCCAAGCCAGTCGGCGTAGATGAATTCCATGGAGAACGGCTCCCTGTCGAAACGGTTGTTCGATCGGATGAGCCGATGCGGGGACCGGTGCGTGGGGGGATGGGGGGTAAATCGCCCGGCCATCGCTCGCATCGGCATCATCCGATGCGGTCCGACATCACGCGCCATTTCCCGACTTCGGCAAAACGGCGCGCCAGAGGGGCCCGGCCCGCAGATTTCCTTTTAAGACCGAAACACTCCTATTTCAAGGGGCGAATGGAGACTGCGGGTCGGCAACGCTGCGGTAACACCTCCCGCGCTAGCTGTCCCGGAGCCGGACGGCCCCGCCGTCTTCCGCGCGGTCGAACGCGCTTTCTGGCAGGATAAGGCCATGACCAACCGCCTCGCTCTCTCGCTCCTCGCTCTTGCCGCCATGGCGACCCCGGCCATGCCGCTTGCCGCCGCTCCCGTGCGCGATGCAAACGGTCTGGCGCCTTATACCGTCGTCGAGACCGGAAAGATCTACGAGCGGCTCCAGGATGCGGTGAACGCGATTGGCGGCGGCAAGGGCACGATCCGCTTCGCCTCGATGCGCTTCGCCGATTGCGCGGTGCAGAAGGCGGGCGACATCACCTATCAGGCCGCGGTGCCGGGCGAGGCAGTGCTCGAAGGCGTAACCTGCGAGGACAAGGCGGCGCTGGTGCTCGGCGGGCGCAATGCCCGGATCGAAGGCATGGTCTTTGCGAACATGCGGGTCTACGACAAGAATGGCGCGGGCATCCGGCTCGAGCGCGGCAACCTGACGGTCGTGCAGTCATGGTTCCGGGACAGCGAGCAGGGCATTCTCGCGAACAACGACCCCTCTGCCGCGATCGTCATCGACAAATCGACCTTCACCCGGCTCGGCACCTGCGAAGGCAGCGGCTGCGCCCATTCGATCTACATCGGCGATTACGGTTCGCTCACCGTCACCCGTAGCCGTTTCGAGAAGGGCACGGGCGGCCATTACGTCAAGCATCGCGGCGCGCGG
>JAGREJ010000307.1 GCA_020446595.1 Novosphingobium sp.
CGCCACATCGGCAATTATTTTCGCCTGACCGGCGACAACCGGATGATTTTCGGCGGACGCGCGCGCTTTGCGCTCTCCAACCCGACCAGTGACGCCAAGGCAGGCGACATTCTGCGCAGGAGCCTGGCGCACCATTTCCCCGCGCTCGCCGATGTGCCGATCGCCTATACCTGGGGCGGAGTGCTCGACATGACTCCCGACCGGCTGCCACGCGCGGGCGAGCACGAGGGCCTGTTCTATGCCGTCGGCATGAGCGGTCACGGCGTGCAGTTCTCCGGCTACATCGGCGACCGGATGGCGCGGGTTATTGCTGGCGAATCCGACGCCAACCCACTGGCAAGAAAACGTTTTTCCGCTATCCCCGGCCATCTTGGGCCGCCGTGGTTCCTGCCCTTTGTCGGCGCCTGGTACCGCTATCTCGACTCGCGAAGCTGACACATTCCGAAAGGACCGACGCCATGGCCTTGCGCCCGAAATACATCACCTTCGATTGCTACGGGACGCTGATCTACTTCGAGATGGCCCCGGCGGCGCGGCGCATCTATGCCGACCGGCTGCCAGATGACGCCAAGATGGACGCCTTCGTGCGCAACTTTTCCGCCTATCGCCTCGACGAGGTTCTTGGCGCGTGGAAGCCCTATTACGAGGTCGTCGAAAGCGCACTGCAACGCACCTGCAAGAAGCTTGCAATCGAATACCGCGCCAGTGACACCGAGCAGGTCTATGCCGACATCCCCAACTGGGGGCCGCATCCCGACGTGGTCGAACCGCTCAAGCGGGTGGCGGCGGAATTTCCGCTGGTCATCCTGTCCAACTCGATGACCAACCTGATCCCGCATGCCGTCAGCGCGCTGGAGGCTCCGTTCCACGCGGTTTACACCGCTCAGGAAGCGCAAGCCTACAAGCCTAGAATGCAGGCGTTCGAATACATGTTCGACAGTCTCGGTTGCAATCCCGAGGACGTGCTGCATTGCTCGTCCAGCTTCCGCTATGACCTGATGACCGCCTACGACATGGGGATCACCATGAAGGCTTTCGTCAATCGCGGGCACGAGCCGCTGAACGCCTATTACGAGGTCAACGAGATCCCCGACATTTCGGGCCTCCCCGGCCTGCTAGGGCTTTAACGCGCGAGGTCAGATCGCACCGACCTCTATCGCCGAACCGTCGCCAAAACGCTGGAGCCGGAACGGCGCGGCATCGACGCTCGGCCGATCGTTTGTCGCAAGTTCTGCCGCGAGAGCGGCAATGCCGGGGCCAAGACCGAAGCCGTGGCCGGAACTGCCCGCGGCAATGACAAGACCGCTGACGGCATCGACCTGCGAAATCACGGGAATCGCATCGGGCGTGCAATCGACATAGGCGCCCCACGCGTGATCGACCTCGAAGCCTTCAAGCTCGGGCCAGGTTTCCCTCACGTTCCTGACCATCTCGCGCATGAGGCGCGGGTTCGGATCGGGATCGAGCACGCGGTTCTTCTCGAAGATGAGCGGATCGGCGGTCATCACGCTGCCCAGCGAGTCCGGCCCGGCGAAGAACGATTTGCCGACAGTGAGTTGCACGGCCTTCAGCCGCTGGATGAATTGTGGCAGGAACTGGCGGAAAAAGCGGATGCCCTGCGGCGTAACTTCGAGCGTCGCCCTGCCGCTGATCGCCACGGTATAGCTACCGTCATCCCGGCGGGTCATGGCGAAATCGGGGCAATAGAGCACTTCGCCAAGGTTCTCCATCGGCCTGGTGCGCAATGCAGTCTGGCGAACGCTCGCCTGCGGGAACACGACGCCGTGCGGGCGCACGAAACGCGAAGTCCAGGCACCACCGGCGCAGATGACCGCATCGCAGCGGATAAGGCCGCGTTCGGTCTCCACACCGGTCACCCGGCCATTGGTGACATCGAGCCCGCGCGCCGCGCAGTTCTGATGGATCGTCGCGCCTAACGCCCGCGCGCCTTCCGCTATCGTCGGAACCGCGATCTCGGGCGCGCCGCGCCCGTCGGCCACAGAATGCAGTCCGCCCACCCATTTGCGGCGGGTCTCGGGAATGCGCTCTGCCGCCTGTGCGGCGGTCAGCATGTAGGTCTCGACGCCGAATTCCTCGGCCACCGGGCGCCACGAAGCCCAGCCGGAAAGCTCCGCCTCCTTGTCGGTGGCATAGATCAGGCCCGTGCGGCGGAAGCCGACATCCTGCCCGATCTCTCCGGCGAACGAATCCCACAGGTCCATCGCCAACATCGCCAGCGGCATCTCGCGCCGGTCGCGGTTCTGCTTGCGGCACCAGCCCCAGGTCCGGCTCGATTGCTCGCAGCCCAGATAGCCCTTTTCCAGCAGCGCGACCGACAGGCCGCGCTTTGCCAGCACATAGGCCGCACAGGTGCCGATGATGCCGCCGCCGACGACCACCACATCGACGGCATCCGGCAGGGTTTCATCGCTGGAAATGCGCTTGATGGCTGGACTCATTGGTTCAGGGCCTCACTGGCAAGCTGGGGTTGGACGGCGTGGCACAACAGGCGCATGCCCGCAGTCTCCCTGAGGGATGGCGGTTGGCTGTCGCAGGTTCCGGCGATGGCGACCGGGCAACGCGCAAGGAAGGGACACAGCGCCTCGTCCGCCGGTGTGTCGGCGATGGCCGGGGCATGCCGCTCGCCAAGCATTGCCAGCCAGCCCGGATCGAGCGCCGGGACGGAATCGATGAGCAATTCGGTGTAGGGATGGTGAACCGGAGTCGAGAACGCCGCTTTCGAACAGGTTTCCACCACCCGCCCCGAATAGAGCACCAGCATCTCGTCGCAGAAGGCCCGAACGGTGGAGATGTCGTGGCTGATGAATATCGTCGCGATACCCATCTGCCTGCGCAATGCGTCGATCAGATCGAGGATCGCGGCGCCGACCACCGTATCGAGCGCCGAGGTCACCTCGTCGCACAAGAGCACTCGAGGTTCGGCGGCAAGCGCGCGGGCAAGGTTCACGCGCTGCTTCTGCCCGCCCGACAGTTCGCTGGTCCGTCGCTCGGCAAGCGAAGGCTGGAGCTGGATGACATCGAGCAGTTCCGCGACCCGCGCATCGGCCGCCGCTCCCCTGATGCCGTGATAGAAGGCGAGCGGGCGCGCAATCGCATCGCGCACCGTCTGCATGGGATTGAGAGCGGTATCGGCATTTTGGAAAACGAGCTGGATCTGTCGAAGCTGCTCCCTGCTGCGCCCCGCCAGACCCGGTGCGAGCAGCTCTCCGCCGAGCCGGATTGCGCCTGCCGACGCCGGCAAGAGCCCGCCGATAACGCGTGCGAGCGTCGATTTGCCCGATCCGGATTCGCCAATGATGCCGAGTGAGCAGCCCTTGCCAAGCGCAAGCGACACGTCCGAAATCACGGGTATCGCGGCCCGCCCATCGCGAACCCGGCCATACCCGGCGTGAACCGCTTCGACGGTCAGAAGGGCTTCGGCCTCGTCTGGCGCAGCGGCACGATTCACCGGTCGGGCAGCAGCGATCAGCGAGTGCGTATAGTCGCTTTGCGGGCTCCGCAGCAGATCACCAGCCTTGCCCTGTTCGACCATGCGGCCGTCCTTCAGCACAACGATTTGATCGGCCACCTGCGCCACCACGGCGAGGTCGTGACTGACGTAGATCGCAGTGGCGCCACTGGCCACGATTGCCTGCTTGAAGGTCTTGAGCACCTCGACTTGCGTGGTCACATCGAGTGCGGTCGTCGGTTCGTCGAGGATGATGAGTTCGGGATCGGTAATCAGCGCCATGGCCGCCATGAGCCGCTGTAGTTGTCCGCCCGAAACCTGATGCACATAGCGGTCCCCGATCGTCTCGGGCGAAGGCAGGGCCAGCGCACTGAACAGGCCGATCGCCTTTTCACGCGCTTCCTTGCGGCTCGCCAGACCATGGACGATCAATGGCTCGATGACTTGCGAGATTATCGTTCGCGAAGGATTGAAAGCGGCTGCGGCGCTCTGCGCGATATAGGCCACGCGCGATCCGCGCACCTTGCCCAGCGCGCGCTCTCCCAAGGCATCGATCTGCATGTCCCCGATGCGAATACGATCCGCCGAAATGGTCGCGCCAAACCGCGAATAGCCCATCATTGCGAGCGCAATCGTGGTCTTGCCCGATCCGGATTCGCCGATCAGCGCGAGGACTTCGCCTTTCGGGATCGCGAATGAGACATTGTCCACGATGGCACGTGACGAACCATCCGGCAGATCGAGCGCGATGTTGAGGCCGCTGACTTCAACCGCGGGGCTGGTCTGGCCGATCATGCCTCGCCTCCCCCCTTCAGCGCATCGATCAGCAGGTTGGCGCCAACCGTCAGCGTGGCGATGGCCAGAGCCGGGCTGAGGATCGCGGAGGCGCCCTGTGGCAGGCCCGAGATATTCTCGCGCACCAGCGAGCCGAGATCGGCATGTGGAGGCTGAACGCCAAGCCCGAGAAAGCTGAGCCCCGAAAGCAACAGCACGATGAACACGAAACGCAGCCCCATATCCGCAAGCAGGGGGTGGATCATGTTGGGCAGGACCTCGCGCCAGGCGATGTGGATCGCGCCTTCACCCCTCGCTCGGGCCACCTGCACAAAGTCCATGCCGACCAGGTTCACCGCCAATGCACGCGCGATCCGGTAGTTTCCGGGAATATAGGTGAAGGCAGCGATCAGCATCAGCAGCGCCAGCGAAGATCCGAAGGCAGCAACGAGCACGAGCGCGAATATCTTCGAGGGGATCGAGATCAGCGTATCCATCGCGCGCGAAATCACCTCGTCGACAAGCCCGCCCCTGATGGCAGCGAACAGGGCAATGGACGTGCCGGTGGCGACCGCCAGGGCCGCCGCGCCGAGCGCAAGCAGCACGGTATAGCGCGCGCCCCACATGAGGCGGCTCAGGACATCGCGTCCAAGGTAGTCGCTGCCCAGCCAGTGTTGTGCCGACGCCGGGCTGAACACTTCCTCGTCAACGAATTTGCCGACCGGGTGGGGCGCGGTCAGCGGTCCAGCGACAGCGACAACGAGCCAGAACAGCACCAGCGCAAAACCGATACGACCCGACAGTGGCATGGCGGCAAGGCGGGCAGCGAGCCGACCGTTCATGACCGCAACCTCGGGTTGGCCAGAATCGCGACAATATCGGCGATCAGGATGAGCGCGAGGTAGGCTGCGCAGAAAATCATGGCGCAGGCCTGCAGCAGGGGCATGTCGCGGCTGGTCACCGCGTTCACCATCAGGCTGGCGAGACCGGGGAAGCTGAAGATCGTCTCGATAATCAGCGCGCCGCCCATCAGATAGGACAGCGACAGCGCAATCGCGTTGAGCACCGGCCCGGCGGCATTGGGCAGCACGTGGAACAGAATGATCCTGCGGAAAGTCACGCCCTTCAGCCTCGCCATTTCAACATATGGCCGGTCAAGCTGATCGGCGACGGCAGCCCGCGTCAGGCGCGCCATTTGCGCGCTCACGACGAAGGTGAGACACGCCACGGGCAAGGCCATGGATCGCAGCATCTCGCTCCACGTCGCCTCTGGCGAGACCATGGCGATGGAGGGCAGCCAGACGAGCTTGACCGAAAACAGCAGCACGAAAACGGTGGCAATCAGGAATTCCGGCAGCGCGACCAGCGACAGGGTCACGATGTTGAGCGCGCGGTCCAGTTTGCTGCCGCGATTGATCGCGCTGACTATGCCGATGGTCAGCGCGAGCGCGACCGAAACCAGCGCGGTTATACCGGCGAGGGACAGCGAATTGACGAGCCGCGCGCCGATCAGTTCGGTCACCTGCATGTCGGCAATGTAGGATCGGCCGGGATCGCCACCCAGCAGGGCGGCAAGCCAGTCCAGATAGCGCGTGACAGCAGGCTGATCGAGCCCCATCTCGTGCCGCAGCGCGGCAACCTGTTCGGGCGTCGCGCTTTGCCCCAGCACCTCCTGCGCCGCATCGCCGGGAAGCAGGCTCGCGGCAGCAAAGATCACGATCGAAACGAGCAGCAGGGTGAGCAGCGCCGACGCGATCCGCTGGAGCACGACCCTTGTGAGCCCGAGCCAGACCGGAGCGTTCGCGGCGGGAGCGGCCATCAGTCTTCCCACCACACATGTTCGGCGAAGCGATAGCCCATGAGCCCGCCCAGCGGGATCGGACGTATGCCCTTCAACCGCTTGTCGTAGCCATCGATCAGGCTGATGAAGACCGGTATCGCAACACCGCACTTGTCATGCACGATCTGCTGCATCTCGCCATAGATCTCGGCGCGCAGGGCTTCGTCGGCCGAACCCCGCGCTTCGACGAGAAGCCGGTCGAAACGCTCGTTCTTCCAGCCGCTCTCGTTCCACTCCGCCTTGGAGTCGTAGAACAGGCTGAAGATCAGGTCCGCGGTCGGGCGGGGATTGGTGTCGCCGAAGGTCATCGGGTGGCGCATCCAGTGCGTGGACCAGTAGCCGTCCGCCGGCACCCGGTTGACCGCAAACCTGAGGCCGATCTTCGATCCGTATTCCTGCAGGATCGAAGCCATGTCGACCGACCCGTTCGCCGCGGTCGTCGCATAGATGGGCAGGCGCACGCCTTCCAGCCCGCCCTTGCGCACATGCCAGCGCGCCTTGTCGAGATCGAGAACCCTCTGCGGTATCTCCGCGTTGAAGTATTTCTGGAAGGGCGCAATCGGGTGGTCGTTCGCGATGGTCGAAAGGTTTCGGTAGATCGCGCGATTGATAAGCGGGCGATCGATGAGGTGCTTGATCGCGAGAACGAAATGCGGGTTTCCCGTCGGCAGTTCGTCCTGCCGCATGACGAGATCGCTGTAGAGCGAGCTTGGCGAAGCCATGATCGCGCAACTCGGCTCGGCTTCGACCCGTTTGGTCGAATGGGGGCTGATAGCGTTGATGATCTGCACATCGCCCGAAAGCAGCGCGTTCACGCGGCTCACTTCGTCGGGAATACCGATCACTTCCACGCGCTCCAGACGCGGCCTGCCTTCGATCCAGTATTCGGGATTGCGCAGCACCACGGTGCGCACGCCCGGCTGGAAATCGCCCAGCCGGAACGCGCCGGTGCCGGTGCCGTCGGGACTGTCCTGCCCGGCCTTCACGATCAGGAAGTGCGACTGCGCCAGCACGGTAAGCAGATCGGCATTGGCACCGGTGAGCCGCAGCCGGACTCCGTATTTTCCGTCTGCGGTCACCTCCTCGAACTGCTCGGCAACCGTGGCGATCTTCGATCCGGTCGCCGGATCCTTGTGACGCAACAGCGAAAAGACGACATCGCGCGACGTCAGTTCGCTGCCGTCATGAAAGCGCACGCCGCGCCGCAGATCGAAGTACCAGTTCTGGCGGTCGGCGCTCTCGATGGTCTGCGCCAGCGACGGGGTTGCAACGAGGCTCTCGTCCTCGATCGTAGTCAGCCCGTTATAGAGCATGAAATGCCGGGTATAGTCGGTCGCTGTCGCGCCCTTGGCGGGATCGAGGGTATCATTGGTCGAGGAAAGCTGGGTGGCGACGCGTATCGAACCGCGAATGGCCGGGGCGCGACGCTGCGACGAAGCCCCGCAGCCGCCAAGCGCAAGCGCGCCGACACCGGCAAGCCCACCGACAACAGCGCGGCGCGAAATCGGCGGGGGTCCGGCGGGCGGCATGTCTATCGCTTCAACGCTCCCTGGAAGTTCCAGCCTCAATGCCCTATCGAACCATGGCGCATGCGCCAGATTTGCCCGATTGTCATTCACCCGCGACACAATGCACGGGATATTGCAAAGCGTCACGGCAGACCATGCCGCAGGAAGCGCGAGGCAATGAGACCATGCTCCAAGGGCAAGGCCAAGCTCGCGATATTGTTTCGAATGGCGCAAGAAACCGGCACTACATGCCAACAGCAAGGGATATGTATCAAGCCGACTTATGAGGAGAGTCCCTTGTCTACCGATCTGAAATCGCCGGTCGTCTTGCGTGCGATGACGTGCGACGACCTCGCGGACGCTATAGAGTTGTCGCTGGAGCAGGCATGGCCGCATCGCGCGGAGGACTGGGAACTGTTCCTCGAGCTGGGCGAGGGCCTTGTCGCGACGCTTGACGACAAGGTGGTCGGCACGATCATGGCGTGGCGCTTCGGCAGCGACTATGCGACCATCGGCATGGTCATCGTCACCAACAAGATTCAGGGGCAGGGCATCGGGCGCAAGCTCATGCAGGCCATGCTCGAACGGCTGGACGGTCTGAACGTCGTCCTGAACGCAACGGCCGAAGGGCTTCCGCTTTATGCCAAGCTGGGCTTCGAGGCCTATGGCGAAGTGCGCCAGCACCAAGGCCCGGCCCCGACCATGCCGCTCGCCGACCTGATGCCGGGTGAGCGGGTTCGCCCAATCGGTCGTTCAGATGCGGACCTGCCCGCGCTATGGTCGCGCGCGAGCGGAATGGATCGCAGCAACATGTTCAATGCGCTTTGGCAAGGCAACAAGGGCGTCGTGCTTTCGCGCGACCACGAGCCGGTCGGGTTCGCCCTGCTGCGCCGCTTCGGGCGCGGCACGTCCATCGCACCGATCGTCGCCCCCGATCTCGCCGGAGCCAAGACGCTCATATGCCACTGGCTGAGCGCGCGCGCCGGCAAGTTCTGCCGGATCGACGTGGTCGAGGGGCTGGGTCTGTCGAAATGGCTCGAAGCCGAGGGGCTGCCGTGCGTGGGAACGGTGACGACGATGGTCAGGGGCAAGCCGCCGGTTCAACAGGAAGGGCCGCAAGTCTTCGCCCTGGCCGCGCAGGCGCTTGGCTGATGGTCGAACTGAAGGACTCTGGCTTGCTGAAGCAGGCAGCCCTCGTCAACGGCGAATGGATCGCGCCCGGCGCCGATGCCATCGACGTCGTCAATCCATCCACCGGCGACCTGATCGGCAGGATACCTGCTTGCGGCAGGTCCGAAACCGAAGCGGCGATTGTGGCTGCCACAGCGGCATGGCCGGAATGGCGCGCGCGCACCGCACACGAACGCAGCGTGCTGGTCGAACGCTGGCACGCGCTGGTCATGGAAAACCTGCCCGATCTCGCCCGGATCATGACCGCCGAGCAGGGCAAGCCGCTTGCCGAAGCGGAAGGCGAAATGCGCTACGCCGCAAGCTTCATCAAATGGTTCGCCGA
>JAGREJ010000308.1 GCA_020446595.1 Novosphingobium sp.
GTTCGTCACCGGACAGGTGCTCGCTGTCGACGGCGGCTACACCGCCAACGGTTGGCCGGGCATGATGGAGACCATGAACCGCATCAAGGTTGGCGGCACCATGGGAGTCGATAACTAGGGAACTGCGAGCGCGCTGGTCAGGCTTCGGGCCCGAACCAGCGCGCGATTCCCTCGCGCATCAGCGTTGCAAACTCTTCCTGCCGTTTCCTGATTACGGTCATCGGACCGGCCAGACCGACAACAGCAGGCACCCGCAGCCCCTGGGCGGGCAGCGCCATGGCGAGTGATCCCAGACCTTCGTCCATGGCTGCCGGACCGACGGCGAAGCCTTCCTCGCGAATGCGATGGGCCATGTCCAGCAGCGGTTGCAGGTCATCGTGGCCAATGCGCGCCCGGTTTGCCAAGCGTAGCACCGATTCGTCGTCGAGCGTCGAGAGGTATGCGCTGCCGATGGCCGATCCGATAATCGAAACCTGGAGTCCTCGCTCGGGCATGCGGTCGTCACCGGGCACCGAAGGAACTTCGGCATCGACGATCTGCATGAACAGGTCGTTCGGCGTGGTCACGGTTACGACCAGCCCGGTCTGCTGGTGCAGTTCCTCGATCAGGTTTCGCAGCCGCCCATCCGCGCCATAGCTTTCGACAATCCACGCGCTGAACTGGGTGAGGCGAGGGGAGGGCAGATAGGTCTTGGCGCGCGCGTCGAACACCAGATGCGCCGAATCGACCATGGTCTTGAGCAACTGGTTGGTCGTCGAGCTATGCATATCGAGTGCGCGCGAAATCTCGATGGCCCGCAAGGGGCGGTGAACCCTTCCGAACAGTTCGAGCACGTCGAGTGCGCGCGTCGCCGAGCGCGACGAACTTCGCCGTTCCGCCGGTCGCTTGACGCGCACCGCCAGATGACCGCCGCTGCCGGGCCTTGGCGCAATAATGCTCATGCCTGATCTCCCGTCAGGATCATGGACCAAGCCGCGCCCTGCGGCAATATCGCTCGCTATGATGCTGTAGCGCCGAGATAATCCGGATCGCGCTGGAAGGAGATAGAGCGACTTTGCGCTTCCATGAAACCCGCATCGACGATGATGTTCTGCCCGGTTACGGCGCGCGCGGCATCGCTGGCGAGATAGCCATAGGCTTCGGCAATGTCGCGCCCCTCGATCACCATGCCGAGCGGGGCGCGGCTCGAAAGCACCTGGCGGGCCTCGTCTTCGCCGCCGAACATGCCGATTGTCATCGGTGTCAGCGTGTAACCCGGCGCGACGCCGTTCACCCGGATGCGATGGGGAGCAAGGTCGTTGGCGGCGGCGCGGATTAGCCCGGTAAGGCCGTGCTTGGCCGCGATGTAGGGATGGCCGCCAACGGCGCGCTGGCCCGATATGCTGGTGGTCATCAGGATCGCGCCGCCATTGCCTGCTTCGATCATTGCCCGCGCCGCGTGCTTGACGCCATAGAAGCACGAGTTGAGCACGATATCGACGGTGCGCTTCCAGTCGTCGGCGGTTATGTCCGTGATCGGGCCTAGTGCGCCTGCCTGGGCCGCATTGTTGCAGATCGCGTCGATCCTGCCGAAGTCCTTGACGGCGCGTTCGACAAGGGCGGCAACCTGTTCCTCGACAGTGACGTCCGCTGCCTGAAAGATGCCGCCAACGTCCTTCGCTACGTCGCTGGCCGGGCCTTCGCGCAGATCCGAGGCGAGCACGGTGAATCCGCCTGCGGCCAGCCGCCGCACGATCGCCATGCCGATCCCGCCCGCCGCTCCGGTAACAATCGCCACCTTGCCCTTGTCGCTGTCCATCGTCCTCTCCGATCCTCTCTTGCGGTGTGCCGCGCGTGCTTGCACATGGCGTGCAATGCGTTAGGCGAGAAGGGATACGTCTAACCAATTGGACCATGCAAGAGGGAACCGGGATGTCTGAAGTCGTTCGCTATGAAATCGTCGAGGACTGGATCGCCAAGGTCACCATCGACCGGCCGGAAAAGCGCAATGCGGTCAACATCGATGTCGCACAGGGCATGGCCGAGGCGGTGCGGCGCAGCGAGGCCGACGATGCGGTGCGCGTCGTTGTCCTGTGCTCGTCGGGTGGCGAGGTTTTCTGCGCCGGGGCCGATCTCAAGGTCGTGTCCGAAGGGCGGGGCAAGGAGCTTTACGTCGAGGGGTTCGGCTTCGGAGGCTTCGTCGAGGCGAAGCGACGCAAGCCGTGGATCGCGGCGGTCGGCGGGCAGGCGCTGGCGGGCGGCATGGAGCTTTCGCTGGCTTGCGACATGATTGTTTGCGGGGAAGAATCGAAGTTCGGCCTGCCCGAACCCAAACGTGGCCTGCTGGCGGGAGCGGGCGGGGTGTCTCGCCTGCCGATGGCGATCCCGCGCAATGTCGCCACCCAGATCATCGTCACCGGCGATCCGATTCCGGCGCAGCGCGCCTACGAGGTCGGCCTCGTCAACAAGGTCGTTCCGACCGGGCAGCATATCGAGGGCGCGCTGGAATTTGCCCGCGCGATAGCCGCCAATGCGCCGCTGGCTGTGCAGGAAGGTCTGGCCCTGGCGAAGCGGGTGGTCGGCCTGACCGATGAGGAGGGCATGCTGGCAGGAGACGATTCGCTCGCCAACCTGCGCGATACCGAGGATTTCAAGGAAGGTCCGCTCGCCTTCGTTGAAAAGCGCGCGCCGGTCTGGAAGGGCCGCTGATCGTGGCGGATTCCGCGCTTGCCGGGTTTTTCACTCCACGCAACATAGCACTGGTCGGGGCCTCGGACCGTTCGGCCTGGAGCCAGATGGTCGCGGCCTGCTTCGATCTGTTCGGGCACACCGGCAAGCTCTACGCCGTAAATCGCGGCGGCAAGGAAGCCCACGGCTTTCCCGGTTACACCAGTTGCACCGAAATCCCCGACCCGGTCGATGCGGCTTTCGTTTATGTGCCCGCAGCAGCCGTGGTCGAGGCGCTGCACGATTGCGCCGCGGCCGGTATCCGCAATGCCGTGATCCTCAGCTCCGGATTTGCCGAAGCGGGCGAGGAAGGCGCGGCCATGCAGGAAGACGTCGCCCGCACCGCGCGCGAACTCGGCATCCGCTTCCTCGGCCCCAACTCGATGGGCTTCGCCAATCTGGCCCACGGCAGCGTGATGACCTCGATCAAGTCGCGCAAGCC
>JAGREJ010000309.1 GCA_020446595.1 Novosphingobium sp.
TAGACGCGCTCGGGCAGCAGTTTCGCGCTTCCCTTGCTCTTCCAAGCGAAATTGAGCTGGGCCGGATCGACCGGTTCAGGCACGTCTCCGGTGAGCGCGGCGCGCTCGGCTTCGGTGAGTTCGGTGCCTGCCGCCTGCTGCGGGGCGGGGGATGCACCCGGCTTTTCCTCGTCATAGGTGAAGCGCAGCCGGTAAACCGGATTGGTGCTGGCCGAGGCGACGAGATCGAAGAAATAGGTGCGCTTGTCGGTCACCACCGTCATGTTGGTGCGCGCGCCACCTTCGAGCGGCTTGACGAACAGCAGGTCGCCGCTCTTGCTCGGCGTGATCTGCCACTTTTGCGAATCGCCGACCGCGACGTTCTCGATCGACTCGCCGTCTGCGAAGGCGATCGTCGCCTGAACGCCGAGCTTGCCGTTTACGCGGACAACCTTGTCCTCGTCGTAATGCGTGCTGACAAGCCGGGGGTCGGCAAGCGCGGGGCCTGCCGTGACCACGGCGGCGAGCGCCAGCAGTGCGGCCAAAGGTTTGCCGCTTTTCATCTCGCTGACTCCTTGAATTTCATCTGGCTGCGCCCGCTGTCGTTGGACGCGCTTCTGAACCGGCTGCCGATACCCGCCGCACGGTTCGCCGAAGGTCGGCTTGTGATCGCGAGTCCGCCGCCGCTCACCTGGGTAACGACTGTGCGGCGTTCGCTGGCGCGCGCAGGGCTGTCGCCAGCGCTGGCGGTCCCGACCGGCGCTGGCGACCCCGCCGGCACGACTGCTGGTCGCCGCGCGGTTTGTGCCTGGGTGGCCGAAGGGCCGTATGTCGGTTGACTGGCCACGGAACCGCTGACGGCACCACCACCATGGATGCCTGGTCCACGCGCTTCGGTCCGGTCTTCGGCAGAGGCGAGGCCGAACACGTTCCAGCCCGAGACCATTGTGACCGCGACTTTCATTACCATGCCCATCAGCGCGACATGCACGGCAGCGATCAGGAAAAGAGCCATGGCTCCACGCCCGCTGACGCCTTCGGTCGATTGCGCCAGTGCACCGACGACCGGCACCAGCAATTCGAGCGTGATACCGCCGCCCAGCACGACGAACAGCGGCGCGAGCGCCGTCAGCGTGACGCCGCGCAGCCAGCCCGCGGTCAGCCCGCGCGTGCCGCCGAACAGCGCCATCACGATGAAGACAGGGCCAAGCGCCAGCAAAACGGCCAACGCAATGCGCGCGGTCAGCAGGACGCCGACCGTTCCGAGCAGCAGCAGGATCGCGCCCAGCCACATGGCATCCGCAGCCGAAAACGATCCTGAGGCGCCGCTTGCCTGTCCCGTGCTTGCACCTGCGCCCTGTGCGCCAGCGGCTTCGGAGACCTGAGCGATGGCGTTGAAGACGATGTCGATGCGGTCGGCGAAGATCTGCGTCGCCGAACCAGTCGTGCCGCTCAGCACCGAAGCGATCCAGTCGGGGCCGCCGACTGCCAGGTTCCACAGCACGCCCTGATAGGCGACCCAGCTCGTCGCGAAAGTCAGCACGACGCCGAGCGTCATCATGCGCGGGGTGAGAGCCGAAATGCCGATCCGCGAACGCCCCGTAAGCAGCGAGAACGCGAAAAACACGATGTAAAGCGTCAGCAGGATCGTCAGCACCGGCGCAAGCGAGCCGTCGACGCCGAAAAGCCGGTTGAACGCCGCCGCCGTGGTCTGTCCGGCCACGCAATCGACCGCCCGCAAGGCAGGCGAGACACCTGCCGAGGCCGCGTTCACCAAGTCGGCGCATTCGTTCATTCGGCAGCCTCGGTCCAGACCGGCACCTCGCCGTCGAAATCGGGATCGTCCGGCCAAGCCGCGCCGGTCAGCGCCGGATACCAGCCCGCCGGAGCATCGCCATACCGCTCGCGCAGGGTATCGAGCTTGCGCACCGTCGATTCGCGGCCAGAGAGCACGGTCAGAACCTCGGGCATCCCGGAGAGATCGAGCCGCACGACAACCGAGGCGTCGGACTGGCGCACGAGGAAGCAGCGGCTTGCGGCGGGCAGGGTGCGGATAACGTCGAGCTCGTGCTCGGTCAGCGAGAAGCCGAGGCAATAGTCCTCGTGCCGGGCGCGGGAATTGGGCATGAAGATCAGCGTCGCGGTCTGTTCGACCAGAGCCGTGGCGATCTTGCTGTCGAGCGCGTCGCGCGCCGACTGGGTAGCGAAACCGACAATGCCGTTGCGCTTGCGCAAGGTCTTGAGCCAGTCGCGCAGGCGCGCCGCGAAAACCTCGTCGTCGAGCGCCTTCCAGCCCTCGTCGATCAGGATCATGGTCGGATCGCCGTCGAGCCGTTCCTCGATCCGGTGGAACAGATACATCATCACCGGCGTGCGAAGGCGCGGATTTTCCAGGAGGGCGGTCATGTCGAAGCCGATTTTCGCCTGGCTCATGTCGAGCCGGTCCTCGGCATTGTCGAACAGCCAGCCATGTTCGCCGTCACCGATCCACGCATCGAGCCTGCTGGCAAGATCGCCCGGCTCGGGCCGTCGCGCGCCGGCAAGCAGTTCGCGGAAATGGCGCAAGCGACGCAGCGAGGGATCGTTGGCGTAGGCCGCGTCGACCGCAGCCGCGATCGTCGCTTCCTCCTGCGGGCCGTCGGCCTTGAGCAGGACGGCCAGCCAGTCGCGCAGGAAGGCCCGGTTGACCGGCGTGTCGGGCAGGGCCAGCGGATTGAAATGCGTCGGATGACCGGCCGCGATCCGGCTGTAGGTTCCGCCGATGCCGCGCAGGAACACTTCCGCGCCGCGATCCTTGTCGAACAGCACGGTGCGCGGGCTGAACTTCTGCGCCTGAGCGGCGAGGAAATTCATCACCACGGTCTTGCCCGATCCCGACGGACCGATGATCGAGAAGTTGCCGAGGTCGCCCTGATGGAAATTGAAGAAGAACGGCGTAGAACTGGTCGTTGCAAGCAGGGTTACCGCGTCGCCCCAGTGGTTGCCCGATGCCTGCCCCATGGCGAAGCCGTGCAGGCTGCCGAAGCAGGCCATGTTGGCACTGGAAATGAGCGAGCGGCGCACCAGGAAGTGCTCATTGCCGGGGAACTGGCCCCAGAAGCACGGTTCGAGATTGACGTCCTCGCGCACCGCGACTGCACCGGCATCTGCCAATGCGGCGGCAACAGAGGCAGTCTCCTCGTCGAGGCGCTCGAGCGTGGGCGCGCGCACCAGCACAGAGAGGTGATGATCGCCGAAGGCCACCGCACCGGTTCCCAGCGCATCGCGGGCAGCGGCCATTTCGTGCCGCTCGGCCATGGCCTCTTCGTCTGCGGACTTGAGGCGGCGGATGGCCAGATCGATGCGTTCGCGCGCGACCTGCCGGTCGGCGGGCGCATAGGTTTCGGTCAGCACCAGTTCGCACGGCTGACGCAGCAGCGCGTCGGTGAGGCCGGGCGCAGTTGAGTCGGGATAGTCCTTGAGGCTGACGATCGCGCCGAATTCCGGTCCTGCCACGCCGCGCAGCTCCAGCGCGTCGAGGCCGAAGCTCACCCGCTTGTAGGGCAGCATATGCCCGATGTCGGTTCCCTCGGCAGGGCGCCTGACCGGGCGAAGTTCGCCATTGTAAATCGCCGAGAGCAGCTCGAGCGCCTCGGAGCAGCGTCCGGCTGCCCCTTCGTAGTCGCCGAGCAGTCGCGCGCCGTAGACGCCGAGCGAGGCGACCATCGCGCTGGCGGCAGCGCGAAGCGCCCGCACGTCCGCCGGATCGGCTTCGGCAAGATCGTCGCCCCTGCGCTTGAGCATGCGCGAGAGCCGCTCGGGCCAGCCCGCCTTGCCGCGCGCAGGGCGGCGCACGAGAGTGATGAACTGGTCGTTGACAAACAGCGCGCCCGATCCGGTCCGCTCACGCCAGCGCGCGTCGATGTGGGCCGAAAGTGGATCGTCGAATTCGCCGTCCAGCGCGACATCGACCTGACGGCGCACGACATGATGATAGAGCACGAAGCGGGCATCTAGCGTCGAGCGCAGCAGGACTTCGCGGGTGGCCGCATGGGCATTGAGTTCGTCGCTGTCGGAAGTCTCGAAGGCGAACCCCGGCACCATCAACGACAGCATCACCGAACCGTCGCGCAGCAGGATCACATTGTCATCGACCTGCGCGCGGTAAGGCAGCCGGTCTCCGGCGAGCACTTCCTTGCGGCCCCACGGGGTCAGGGCGTGCGCGGCCCGCTTCTTTTCGCCGGAATTGCTCATTGCGGGTTCAGTTCCCTTACGCGGAGTAGCTGTTGCAGCCCCAGCGTTGCCAGTTGGCGACGCGCGGGCACTTGCTCACCTTGGCGAGCCACAGATCGAACACGCGCGGCTCGCGCAGGCACGCCACGTAGCCGATCGCATGGATGAGCAGCGCCGCAGGCAGCGCCCAGAAGCTCTTTGTGATGAGGAAAATCTCGGTGGTGACCGCAGCGTTGATGATGAAGTAGCTGTAGGTCACGCCAGCGAACATCTGCGGGCGGGTGAGCGCGCGATGGACGGGAAACCTGGCGAGTGGCTGAGGCACCTGGCTCAGCCCACCGCGGCGGACTGGATTCCGGTGACGATTGCGCCAGCGCCAAACAGGATGAAGCAGCCGATGATGACAGTCGCGCCGAACCGCCAGTTCATCCGTCCGGTCAACATCATGAAGCCGACGGCGGCAACCGCCATCACGGCGACCGCCGTGGCGACATTGCCCATGAGCGTGCCCTGAAGCCAGCCGAGCGCGGCGACGATCGGTCCCGAACCGGCGGGGTCAGCGGTCTGAACGCCTTGCGCGTAGACCGGCGGAATATATGTCCACGGAAAGACCACAGCGGCGGCCAGCATCATGATGTACGCGGGCCGGAACTTGCGAATCGAACGGGTAAGCAAACAGCGAATCATCACGCCCTCCATGGGGCGCGACTGCGCTAGTTACGTGACAGCTTTGTGACAGAAAGGCGGCAATGCTGTGGAGAAGGGGGAGGTGGCGCGGCCAGGCCACGCCGGAGCGCCTCCCGTTCAGAAGATCAGCGCGAAGCGAAGGCCCCCTCGGAAGTCAGGTTGCGCCGGGCCGTACGTGCTGCGCGGCGCGAATCGACCCATGATCCGTCGGCGAGTTCGAGCATGTAGCGATCCTCGCTCGCGGCGGCGGCATCGAAGCTCTCTCGCGCTTCTTCGATCATTCCGAGCCGGGCATAGGCGGTGCCGAGATTGATGAGCGCCGCCGGATCGCCAGCCTTGACCAGATCCGAATTGCGCATCTGTTCGATGGCGGCCTGGTTGCGCCCTTCGGCGAGTGCATCGTAAGCAACCTCGATCTGCTCCACGGATTCGGAATTGACCGGAACGGCTGTCGGCTGCGCGGTTGCTGCTGCTGCGGCCAGGAACAGGGTGACACTCATTCGGGCTCTCCTCACTACTTTTGTATGAGGGGGTTTTCGACCCGATATTTCCGCAAAGCAAGAAAATGACCCTAGTGTCATAAAATTGCAATGTTGCTGTGAAGCGGTTGAGTCGGGTACGACTCGGCGATGGCGTGCGGCGCGGTCCGGACTGTCCAGCAAAACCGTCAGGCGAGGAATGTTCGCGCCTGAACAAGCGGTTCGGGTGTCACATCGTAGTCATATTACGGTGATCTTGAAACTGTCATTTTATCGAAAACAAACTGTCACATCACGGTCCTAGACCCCTAGCCGCGCTGGCAATCCGCCGCGCGATTCGACCTTCAGGGGGAATGATCGTGAAGAATTTCAGTGGTTTGCTGCTCGTTGGCTGCAGTGCGCTTGCTCTGGCCGGTTGTGGCCCGAGCGACATCGCCTCGCCGGGTACGGGCGGCGACGTCATCATCAACAATCCGGCTCCGACGCCGACTCCGACCGGCACGCCGACCACGACGCCGACCGTGACGCCCGCCTCGGGTTGTCCGACTATCGCCGATTCGCAGGGCCTGACCGACGCCGGAACGATTTCCGGCCCCGAAGGCACCTGGCGCGTCTGCAGCCTGCCTTCGCGGATCAATACGTCGATCACGCTCCAGAAGGTTCCCGGCCTGCTTTATCAGCTTCCGGGCCGAGTCGATGTCGGCACCGATGGCGGCGCGACTCCTTCGTCGGCTGACACCAACGTGACCCTCACGATCCAGCCCGGCGTCATTATCTACGGCGGCACCGGCGTTTCCTGGTTGCACGTCAACCGCGGCAACAAGATCAACGCGGTCGGCACGGCCAGCGCTCCGATCATCTTCACCAGCCGCGACAATGTGCTCGGGCTCAACAACGAGAACTCTTCGGGCCAGTGGGGCGGCGTCGTGCTTTCGGGCCGCGCGCCGATCACCGACTGCACCATTGCTCCGTCGGCAACGCCTGGCACCGCGCAGTGCGAGCGCCAGACCGAAGGCGCAGTCGACCCGGCGATTTATGGCGGCGCCACCCCGGCCGACAACTCGGGCCGGATGAGCTACGTGCAGATCCGCTATTCGGGCTATGTGCTCTCGGGTAACAGCGAACTTCAGTCGCTCACGACCCAGGGCATCGGTTCCGCCACCCAGCTCGACCACATCATGAGCCACAACAGCTCGGATGACGGCGCCGAATTCTTCGGCGGCCTCGTCAACATGAAGTATTTCATCTCGGTGGGCGCGGAGGACGACAACCTCGACACCGACACCGGCACCAAGGCCAACTTCCAGTATGTCATCGTCGTGCAGCGCGACGGTGTCGGCGACTCGATCATCGAGGCCGACTCGGACAATGCTGTCGATGGCAACACACCGCGCCAGAACACCAAGGTGGCGAACTTCACTTTCGTCCACCGCAATGCGGCAGCCGGCAACAATGCAGCGATCCTGCTGCGCGGCGGCACCGATTACTCGCTCGTCAACGGCGTGCTCGTCACACCGACGGCTTGCCTGCGTGTCAGCCGCACCCAGACCGCCTCGACGACTGCCAATGCCGCGATCGACGAAGCCGGCGCTCCGGTGTTCCGTTCGATGGCGATGCAGTGTGGCGGCACGGCCAAATATGTCGGTTCCAACGGCGTCACCGCGGATCAGGTAGCAACCCTGTTCGGCACGGGCACGAACAACAACAACGATGCGTTCTCGCCAACGCTCACCAGCGTGTTCATCAATGGAGCGAACGAGTCCGGCGTGGTGGCAACCAATCCGACTTCGATTTCGAGCTCCTTCGATGCGACAGATTACATCGGCGCGGTGCGTAACGCTTCGGACAACTGGTACGCGGGCTGGACCTGCAACAGCGCGGCGGCGAGCTTCGGGACCGGCAATTCC